>JAYVBN010000164.1:0-16447 GCA_043750455.1 Bacteroidia bacterium
CATCAGTAGGGCCAAAGAGAATTACTTCTTCATAATTTTTTATTAATTGCCCCAATTTTTTGTAATACTCCATTGCCTGATGTTGCTCTTTGTGATGGATAAGGTTTTCGTTCTTGCCGAAATTGTGAGAGTGATGGGGAACGTTTGTTTCAATCGTTTTTGTTTCTATTGGATCGACTGTAAACTCCATTAAATGCGCACTTGCATGATCCATCCAAATACCTAAATATCTTGCTTTTGTCATGGTTTTATTGCCTCTATTAACCTGCACAAACCTAAGAGTTAAAGCATTTTTTTTTGATGATAAGAATTGGGAAACGAACTGACTTTTATCATTTCTCTTGAAGAGTTCATCTCTCTATTTCCAGGTGCCTGACAACCTTTGATATTCGATAGTTTTGCGCACTTAGTACTGAGGCCTCTTGTAATATCCCGTCAATCGGTTCAAATGGAATTTTCTCATTTGTAGTGAGCAACAAACTAAACATTAATATACTTGCTAGCTAGTGGCCATAATTTCTGAAGGAATCATTTGGGGTGTGATTGGCATGATTTTGTTTGGCTCATTTGTGGGAATACTAAAACTTATTTCTGATCGACATCCAAAAATGAAAGTCTGGTCGCTACTGATTGGGACTTAAGCCCGGCAAAGAATTAGAAGAATTTATTAAGAATAGTTGTTCAGCACACGCAACTTGGGTTGAGAAAAAAAGCTTTCCGTCATGCCAATAAGCTGGCCAACTTTAAAAATTACAAAAAAGATATGCTTTTTAAATAGGTTATACTCTTCGGTACTTGCTTGGTCGCGGTCTTGCTCTCATCCTCAATGTAGTAATACTGAATAGAAGATTTTTTAGCTGCTTTTAATGTAGCTTTAATGTCAATCTGACCTGTACCCAGCACCACATCATTATTTTGATCTGTGCCTCCTGAAAAATCTCCCTTAACTCCCTTCTTTAGATCTTTGACATGCATCAGTTTAAACCGGTTGCCGTACTTCTTTATTAATTGTGCCGGATCAGCCCCGGGGTGGAACGCCCACAAAATATCTAATTCAAAACTTACGTAATCTGGATTGGTGTTCGCCATTATATAGTCGAAGAAGGTCCCGTTTTCATAAGGAGAAAATTCATAGCCATGATTATGATAGCAGAAGCTCAAGCCATATTGTTCTTTCAAAAATTTTCCAATCGTATTGAAATCTTCAACTGCCTTTTTTGTGGTCTCCATTGTAAAAGGAACTTTGTTGTCATGCGGAATCCATGCCACGCGTACAAAAGAGGCACCTAGTGCCTTTGCAATTTCGGCTACCTGCTGTGTTTTAGTTAGTGCATCATCATAACTGGTGCCGAAAGATGTGCACTTCATACCTCTTTCGTCCAATAGCTGCCTTATATCAGCGGCCGTTCTACTAAATAAGTTTGAGAACTCCATATTGGTGATTCCCATTTCTTTGATGGTGTCCAATGTTGTAGCAACATCCTTTTGGAAACTATTCCGAAAAGTATAGGAAACCATGCCTAATTTTTCGTTGAGTTGATTTGCAGGTTGCCCCCATAAAAAGATACTTATGAAAAGTCCAAAGAAGCAGGAAAGAATTAATTTTTTCATAGCAACAATTTACTGAAGGAACCTTTCTAATACAATCATTTCATTCTAACCGAACACCAGTTTCTGCAAATTCAATTTGACTCCATTTATCTTGTAAATGTATATACTAAATGGGCAATTACTCATACTCAATACCTATAAAGATGATTACAAACCATAAAATCTGGTTGCATTCCCCCCTAAAAATTTTTCCCGCTCTGCTTTAGTAAAATCTGAAAAGTAATCCTTTACAAGGCTAAACATATCTTCATAAGTAGATGAAAGTTTACAAACTGCAATGCCAATCGGCCCGGCTCCAAGTATCAAAACGATATCTTCGGGCTTTACCTCAGCCTGCTCAATAGCATTCACTTACAAAAGAAACTTTAAAAGCCGATTCACTGAATTTGATTTCGATCAATAAATTCTTTAAAGTTCTTCTTGTAACTATCGCTGATGGGCAACATGGCAGTGCCAATCTGAACATCTCCTTTGTGTATTACCTCAATCGCATCCAGGGCAACAATATAAGAGTTGTGAATGCGAATAAATTTTGAGGAAGGTAGCGTTTCTTCCAAAACCTTTAAGCGTTGAAGGCTCGTGATCTTTTGCTGCCGTGTGTAAATAGTGACATAGTCCTTTAAACCCTCTACGTATAAAATATCAGCATATCGGATTCTCACCAGCTTTGTTCCGTCTTTTACAAAAATAAAATCCTGTCCTTCACCTATTGGAAGCTTTTCTTTCGGGGAAGCAATCATACTTCCACTCTCCAATCGTAGACTCACTTTATCTACAGCCCTAAGAAATCGCTCTAATGTAATCGGCTTCAGCAGGTAATCCACCACATCAAAATCATAGCTCTCCAATGCATACTCGGAATAAGCAGTTGTTAAAACGACCAAAGGCTTTTTCTGAAGAACCTTTAATAAGGTGATGCCCGTAATCTCAGGCATCTGAATGTCAAGAAAAAGTAGATCGACTTTCTTTTGTTTGAGTACTTCAATTGCTGCCAGCGGACTGGAGCATACATCTACTAGTTCTAATGACGGAACTTTCTTTACGTAGTCTGTCAACAGATTCCTGGCAAGAGGCTCGTCTTCAACAATGAGGCAGGTGATGTTCATGACAATGAAATATTCAGTTGCACGAAATAGCTATCTGGTCTATCCTCTGATTTTAGTTGAAAATTACCTGGATAACTCAACTCTAATCTACGCTGCACATTCTGTAATCCAAAACCAGATTTCTCTTCTTTAACGGGATTGGTTTTTACAATCTTACTATTCTCCACTGTGTAAATACATTCCTTTCCTTTTATCTCAATTGAAATATTGACCCATGAACCTGTGGAGTTATTGCTCACACCATGCTTGAATGCATTTTCAAGAAATGTAATAAATATGAGCGGTGTTATCAAGATGCTTTCCGGGTTACCGTTGATTTCAAACTGAATTGGAATTTGGTTATTCAGGCGTAATCGTTCCAGGCTGATATAGTTCTGCATGTATTCAATTTCCTTAGATAAAGAGACCTTCGGATAATTGGAATCATAAATCATATACCGCATCATCTGCGAAAGTTTGGCAATCACCTCCGTGGTATTTTCTGATTTTGTATAGGCCAGGTAGTAGAGATTGTTCAATGTGTTAAACAAAAAGTGCGGATTGATCTGAGCTTTTAGAAAATTTAGTTCAGCAATGAGTTTCTCGTTCTCTACTTCTTTCTTCTTAGCCTCAAACTCAAACCACCCCTCAGCAAACCGAAGCATGCCAACAAAAATGACAATAAATAAATTGGTGGTTACAACTTGAACAACAAATCGTGTGCTATAAAGATATTCTTCCGTATGCGTATATCCGTCTGTTAAGTATCGTATCATAAGAATTCGAATAAACATGATTAACGCAAAAGGAATAATGAATTCCGCCAAATATCGCCAAATCCGCTTTTTCGCTAAGAAGCGTGGTAAAAAAATAAAGTAATTCAAATAAGATATAATTCCAGCAAAAACTACCTGATTGACAGCCACAATTAACACCTTATTCCAGTCTGGAGGATCATCTCTACGGGTGGTTATTTGGAATAGAGAAAAAGAAAGGTATACACACCAAAAAGAAAGGTGCAATAGGACTACCCTATAACGTTGAAGAGGTGATTGCATTTCAGAAATGTGACGATTAATTGATAAAGGTAACCGTTCCTGTAAAATCCAATGGGAGTCACAAACAATTTTATACCATTCACGTTCTTCGCTCGATAGATTTGTGCCTTTATTCTATTGCACCAATAGGTCGAATGTTTTACCTGTATGTCGAATAAAGGTGGTGAAAGGTCTAATAACAGCAATTTGGGCTGAACAAAAAGCCTTTTTTTGTAGTATAGTAAGGGTGAATAGTGACAGATGACGTTAATCAGGTATTGAAAATGAAATCCTCAACTCGCATTAGTGCAATGAAAAACTCTCTCTTAATTTTGGTAATGATTTGCCCGTTTGCCTTCGTTCAGGCACAAGTAACTGGCACTACCAAGATATCAGGAATTGTAAAAGATTCTCTCACAAACCTCGCTGTTGAGTATGCCAATGTCGCTTTGATCAACCCCTCCACAAAAAAGCCAATCAACGGATCTGTTGCTGATGATAAAGGAAAGTTTGTGATTACCGGAGTTGCACCCGGAACATATAATATTGAAATCTCTTTCATCGGGTTTGAAACAAAACGGATTGAAAATCTGAAAGTGACCGAAAAGAATATAGATATCGGGTCATACATTATAAGCCCAAGTATTGAAACATTAAAAGAAGTGATCGTGGAGGGTCAACGTCAACTTATTGAAGAGAAAGTAGATCGAACCATATACAATGCAGAAAACGATGCCACCACTCGCGGAGGTGATGCTACCGATGTTTTGAAAAGAGTTCCCATGCTTTCGGTTGACTTAGATGGGAATGTTTCAATGCGGGGCAGTCAAAATATTCGTGTCTTGATTAATAACAAGCCATCCACAATTGCCGCCAGCAGCGTTGCCGATGCTTTAAAGCAGATTCCTGCTGATGAGATTAAATCTGTTGAGGTGATTACTTCACCCTCAGCAAAGTATGACGCGGAAGGGTCGGCCGGTATCATCAATATCATCACAAAGAAAAATACCCTGCAGGGTGCCACACTAAATGTAAATGCCGGTGCAGGTCTTCGTGGTTCAAATCTGGGCCTGAATGGAAATTATCGTAAAGGCAAAATGGGATTCTCCTTAGGTGGCTTTGGCAGAGCTGGATATAATATTCATGGCGCCTTTGAAAACGAACAAATAACCAGGGATGCAAATGGAAATTTAGTATCAACTTCTACGCAAGAAGCAGATACACGCAGTACGAATCTAATGGGTCGCTATCAGTTGGGATGGGATTATGATATTAATAAATTCAATTCAATTACCGCATCGGCTCGTTATGGCCTACGCAATGGAAGCAATTACCAGGACGATCTATTTTCACAGACATATAACAACGTCAATGTTTTGACAAATAGCACCAACACAGATGTTAAAATAATTGATAACTCTGGAACAGTTGATTTAAGTCTGGATTACATCCGCACTTTTGAAAAGCCTCAAAAAGAGTTTAGTATATCAACACTTTATAGCCGAAACAATAGAAACAACGATTTTACAAATACAAATTTTGGCACCGATGATATCATTGACAATCGGATCAAAAATGAAAATCAAAGCTTCAACCAGGAAGTAACCCTTCAGGCCGATTATCAAACACCCATCAGCAGCAATCAACTAGTGGAGATTGGAGGTAAAAATATTATGCGCAGAGTCTCCAGTGATTACAAATCATTTTTAGGTCTTGGATCGGATGGTGATTTCATAGAAAGTCAAAATGCAAAGGCTTCTAATATTTTCAATTACAATCAGAATGTAACAGCTGGATATATCTCCTACACGATTAGTTTACCTAAATCCTACAGCTTAAAGGCAGGCACCCGGTATGAGTTTACACAAATCGATGCCAACTTTGAGAATACTGCCGAGACGGTAGCAGAAATTCCTTCTTATGGTGTAATGGTTCCAAGTATTAATCTTTCCAAGAGATTAAAAAATGGCAATACATTGAAAGCCGCCTACAACCGTAGGATTCAAAGACCTTCAATTCAATTTTTGAATCCCAATATCCAAGCTGGCAATAGATTAAATATAACCATTGGTAATCCTAATTTAAACCCTGAGTTTACGAATAACTACGAATTAACGTATAGCACTTTCGTGAAGGGCACTTCCTTAAATTTTTCTACGTTTGTAAGAAATACAACAGGTTCAATTCAAAGTATAAGGGAAGTAATAGTAGTAGACGGTAATGATATTATTCAAACCACATACGACAATATCGGGCAAGAGGATGCATACGGTGGAAGTATTTTTTCGAACGTAAATATTGGTTCGAAAGTATCCCTTAATGGAGGTGCCGATTTCTACTATGCTGTACTGAACAATCAATTGGAAGATCCTTTGTACGCTGCCAGCAACGAAGGCTGGGTAGCCAGCGGCCGTCTTATGGGCAGCTACAACATGGCCAAAGGTTGGGGATTCCAGTTCTTCGGATTTTACCGAGGCCGTCAGGTGCAACTACAAGGCTTGCAAGGCGGGTTTGGTACCTATAGCCTTGGACTGAAAAAAGATTTTGCAAATAAGAAGGGTAACATTGGCTTTGGAGTTGAGAACTTTTTAAACCCTGTTCTTCGAATAAAAAATAATATAGAGTCAATAACAATTAGTCAGTCTAGCATAAACGAGCGTCAAAATTTGAGTTTCAGAGTTAACATAAGTTACCGTTTTGGTAAAATGAGTTTTGATAACGCTCCACGCAAAAAGAAAAAATCTGTTAGCAATGATGATTTGAAAGATGGAGGCGGAGATAATCAACAAGATGGCGACCAACAAGGGCAACGAAATGGTGGAGGTGCTCCAACACAGCGCCCAACATCCGCTCCAACAAAATCTGCAACCTCAACAGAGTCACCCAAGGTAGATTTGACTGCCACCGTTAATGCCGTGGGCACATGGGCCTATACAATCGAATCTCCTCGGGGAGGAGCAGGAAATCTTAAGATCAAAAAAGAGGGAGAACTATACTTAGGCACTATTATCAACACAACAAATAACAGGGAAAACCAACTGAAGACTGTCACAGTAAAAGGCAACGAGTTATCCTTTAGTTATGAAGCCAACTTTGGGGGTAACGCTACGGAGATAGTAACCAAAGGAATTATCACTGGTGATCAGTTTACCGGTACCATACAAATGGGCCAATTCGGATCTTTCCCTTTTATCGCGAAACGCACAGAGTAATAATATTGGAATGAAATGGCAAATAGGCTTGAGATCTTCAAGCCTATTTTTGTTTATAAAGTGTATTCCCTTGACGCTACATAATTGGGATAAATGGTGAGGTGTTTCTTCTTCACCGCTTCAAAAATTTCCTTTTTCAGCAACGTTATATTTATCTTCTTCTCTGCAGAAACAAAGACAACGTGCTCAAAGCCATGTTGGCGATAATATCCTCGTAGCTCTTCAAGGTTTACGGGTTCTTCCTGCTTCTCCAACAGATCAATTTTATTCAACACCAAAATAGTGGGGATATTTCCGGCACCAATCTCTGCCAACGTTTTATTTACCACTTCAATATGATTGTTATGAAAGGGATGCGCTACATCTACCACATGAAGTAAAATGTCTGCTTCTCTAACTTCATCAAGGGTAGATTTAAAAGACTCAATGAGGTGATGCGGAAGTTTGCGAATAAATCCTACGGTATCGGATAATAAAAACGGAATGTCTTCCAGCACCATTTTTCGAACCGTGGAGTCCACAGTAGCAAAGAGTTTATTCTCCGCTTTTACACTCGATTTTGAAAGCAAGTTCATTAAAGTAGATTTGCCAACATTGGTGTACCCTACCAGTGAAACGCGAACTATATTTTCTCTTGACTTTCGCTGTGTTTTCCGTTGCTTATCAATTTTCTCAAGTTCATCCTTCAGAAGTGAGATTTCGTATTTTATCTTTCTTCGATCCGTTTCAATCTCTTTCTCTCCTGCACCACCTCGGGTACCAGTGCCACCGCGTTGCCGTTCAAGGTGAGTCCATAGCCGGGTAAGCCGAGGTAGCAAATATTGGTTCATAGCAAGTTCTACCTGGGTGCGGGCTTGAGCCGTTTGAGCTCGCATTAAAAAGATATCGAGTATGAGCAGACTTCGGTCATAAATTCTGACCTTTTGTTCTTCCCGGGTAGCAGGATTGAGCTCCTTTTCTAAATTTCTTAGTTGAGAAGGGCTCAAATCATCATCAAATATGATCATGCTTACATTCTTACCGAAAACGAAGTTCTTTATTTCTTCAAGTTTGCCTTTCCCCACAAATGTGCGGATATCCGGGTTAGGTAGTCTTTGAACAAACCTTTCCAGCGTCTTAATTCCAGCGGTTTCCGCTAGAAAAGCTAGCTCATCTAAATGTTCCTTAGTCTCATCAGTTTGTGTCTTACTTACAATAAGAGCCACTAGTACAGCGGTATTATTTCTATTTTCCATCGTTTGGTTTCAAACTTACTTTTTAATTCAATGGTTCATTTCTTACACAGGTTACTTTTTTTTAGTTTTGTAGGATTTAGTTAGAAGAACATCCAGTCTATGGGTGCTTTTGGTGTCTTAATCTAAACCTTCCTCGATAGAAATACCAAGGATATATTGTTGGCGAATGAAAGTTGCGATTGTTTTAAATACCTCCTGGAATATCTACAACTTCCGGATGAACTTTGTAAAGGCGTTGCTAGCCAAAGGTTATGAAGTTCATACAATTGCCCCAAAAGATGACTACACGCACTACCTGACAGAAGCCGGGTGTATTCATCATAAAATAACAATGGACAGCCGGGGTGCAAATCCCATTAAAGATTCTGCACTTATTGTTGAGCTTTTTTCGATATATAGAAAAGTTAGGCCGGACATTATCCTACATTATACCGTTAAGCCCAATGTTTACGGAACAATTGCAGCAAGTTTGCTTCGCATACCGGTTATTAACAACGTATGCGGGTTGGGAACGGTGTTCCTAAAAAACAATCTTGTTTCAAAGATTGCCATTCTCCTTTACAAGCTAACTTTCAAATTCCCTAAGAAAGTATTTTTCCAAAATCCTGAAGACCTACAGCTTTTCTTAGATAAAAAATTGGTGCCTGCACATACAGCAGATTTACTTCCAGGATCGGGAATTGACTTGGAAAAATTCAGCCCATTAGAATTTAATAGAAACAAATCTTTTACTTTCTTAATGATTTCAAGGCTTATTACTGATAAGGGTGTACTTGAATACATTGAGGCCGTTAAAAAACTTAAAGCAAAAGGGTTGGATGCTCGGTTTCAAATTTTAGGCGCCAAAGATCCACAACATAAAAGAGGAATTAAAACTAGAGTAATTGACGAATGGATTAAATCTGAAACTGTCGAATATCTAGGGACTACTGATGACGTTCGGCATTTTATCAGCAAAGCAGACTGCATTGTTCTGCCCTCTTACCGTGAAGGAACCCCCCGCACATTGTTGGAAGCTGCAAGCTTAAGTAAGCCCATCATTGCTACAGATGTTCCAGGTTGTCACAATATTGTAGCACATAATATTAACGGTCTTTTGTGTAAACTTAAGGATGCTAATGATCTTGCCGATAAGATGACTGAGATGGCTGCTCTTGATGATGGAACATTAAGAAGATTTGGCACTAATGGACGTAAAAAAGTTGAACTTGAATTCAACGAAAAGGTAGTGATCAACAAGTACATAGAAACGCTTACCCAGCTAAAGACCACCTCTTATTAATTCTTACATTTGCCGTCATGGAGATCAAAACTACCGGAATTGACGGGCTGCTAGAAGTTTACCCAAAAATTTACCATGACGATCGCGGGTTATTTCTTGAAGTTTTTACCCCCGCGCTTCAGGCACAACTAGGGATGTCATTAACTTTTGTCCAGGACAATTTATCCTTTTCAAAAAAAAATGTGGTTCGCGGTTTACATCTTCAACTACCACCATTCGCGCAAGCAAAGATTATAAGTGTGGTAAAAGGCCGCGTGTTGGATGTAGCGGTGGATCTGCGCAAAAATTCGGCAACATTCGGCAAATATTTTAGTGCCGTTTTAGATGATGAGAAACATAATATGCTCGTGATCCCTGAAGGATTTGCCCACGGGTTTGCTGCACTTTCAGATTCTTTTTTTTTCTACAAATGCTCATCTGCTTACCATCCCAAATCAGAGACGGGTGTGATCTGGAACGACCCTACCTTAAACATCAACTGGGGAATTAATTCTCCATTCGTCTCACAAAAGGATTTGGAGCTTCCAACTCTGGAAGAGTTCATAAGAAATTCTGTAATTTCACCAAAACACTAACCCTTTGTTGTGAGATTGACGCTATCAAGATTATTACTGTTTTCAACTGGGATATTATTCTCTTGTGCTTCATACAAGCAAAATATCATGTTCCGTCTACCCGATGGTTTTCAACCAGATGTGATCACTAAAGAAGCGCTCATGGTTGAAAAGAATTACGTCATCCAACAAAATGATTATCTAAAACTTGAGGTATACTCTAATAAAGGTGAAAAGCTTATTGATCCCAATCCAGAGCTTAGTAATCTTTCTATCAACCAACAGACCACTACCCGGCAGCAGCCAAACTACCTTGTCGACTTAAATGGCGTAGCGAAATTTCCAATGATTGGAGAACTGAAATTAACAGGGCTTACATTGAGACAGGCTGAAGAAATTATTCAAGAGGAGTACGTTAAATATTTTAAAGAACCTTTTACCATTCTTACGTATGCCAACAAAAGGGTGATCGTACTTGGTGCTCCTGGTGGACAAGTGATTCCGTTGGTCAATCAAAATATTAGTCTAGTGGAGGTACTTGGCCTTGCCAAAGGTTTAGACAATTTCGCAAAGGCTCAAAACATAAGAGTTCTAAGAAAAGAAAAAGTATTTTTGGTGAACTTGAGCACCATTGAAGGTTATAGAAACAGTAACATGTTAATTGAGCCAGGGGACATTGTATATGTTGAGCCCGTACGCAGGCCAGTAAGCGAAGCATTTAAGGATTATGCAGGAATCATTGGCCTGGCTGTGAGCATCTATACACTTATTATAGTGGTCAACCAATAACTAAGTCTTCAAAAGTCTGTGGAAACTCCTTCAAAATTCCAACACATAAGTACCGCCCCAGAGGGAATAGATATTAAAAAACTCGGCATCGTTTTCCGTAAAAATTTGATATGGTTAATCTTGATATTCTTACTTAGTAATATCACAGCATATCTAACTATTCGATGGACTAAAGATCTCTATGAATCAGAATCTGAGTTGAAACTAGATACTAAACAGAACGCTTCGGAACTTGGTATCAAAGGTATAGTTGAGGATCAGAACTTAAATATCATTGCGGGCGAAATTGAACAAATCAAATCAAAACTTTTCTACACAAGGGTGATCGACTCGCTTGATCTTCAAATTAGCTATTATAGTATTGGGAAAGTACTTAAAGACGAAATGTATAAACGAAGTTCGTTTATAGTAAGAAATTTTACTAAGTCTGGCATCCCATACGATCAGCCAATCTATTTTAGTTTTGGTGGTGACCATTCTTACTCAATTCGGCTTGGAAACAGTGGTACTACTTACAATGGTATTCTTGGAAAAATATTGGAGTGTGAAAATTTTGAAATTACTATCGATGACACTCCCTTTCGCGAGCCAAACGATGAGAACGATTATTTTTTCGTCATCAACAGTCATAGTGCCCTATTAGATTACCTGTCAAGAAATACGGCAGTTGATCCACTTAATTTCAACGCAAATACAATCCGGATTTCCTTTAAAGATTTCAACGCTTTAAAGGCACACGATATCGTAAATAAGATTGATTCTCTTTACCTGCAATACAGTAATGAACAAAACAACCTGACCAATAGGCAAAAAATTGATTGGCTCAATAATGAGCTTGCACAAGTCGAACGAAAAATGGAAGACTTCGAAAACTATTTTGAGAATTTTACGCTTCAAAATAAAAGTAGCAATGTGGATGACGACCTCCGAAAGACTATCTTTTTGATCAACAAGACAGATTCTCAACGTTATGAACTTAGCAAGCGGATGGTTGAATTGAACTTGCTAATGGATGGATTAGGTACAGGCAATTATCAAATACCGGCATCGCAGCAAAAATTTCTTCCAGATTATCTCAATAGAAAAATTGAAAGTTTGCAGACTATGATTCAAGATCAAAACAGGTTAGGTCTTGCTTATAACGAAAATACATTTGCTTTTAGACGAGCCAACAATGAACTAAGTAGTCTTAAGAATCAAATATTCTCACAGCTATCAGATCTTAAAATAGATTGGCTCAAGATTTATTTAGAATTAACAAAAAAGAAAGAAAAACTTGAGTTAGAATTTTCTTCAATGCCGGATAAAAATACAAAGTTTTCAAAAAATCAGCGTTTCTATAAATTATACGAAGAATTCTATCTTTCTATGATGAAATCGAAAGCTGAATTTGAAATTGCACAAGCTGGCAGTACCCCCGACTTCAAAATCCTTTCTTCCGCAACACTTCCATCGATACCCATATCGCCTAAGAAAATGATGATCCTTGGCATTGGCCTGGTGGCTGGCATTGTCTTGAATTTCTTTTTTATCGGATTTCTCTATTTACTCAACAACCAGATTACCAGCCTACAAGAATTAGAAAAATATACTAAGTTGCCGGTGCTAGGCATCATTCCACTCACTCATTCAATCTCTACTTCTCCCTTCCATGTTATCGACAACCCCAAGTCAATTTTAAGTGAGGCTGTAAGAACTCTGCGTACTAACCTCGATTTTTTCCTAACAGGTGATGCCAAGAAAGTCATTGCTCTTTCATCAACCATTTCAGGCGAGGGAAAATCATTTCTGGCATTAAACCTTGGTGGAGTACTTGCGCTATCCAGAAAAAAAGTAGTCCTACTTGATCTGGACATGAGAAAAGCTAAGAACAATCTACCATTTGAGATTAGTGATTCAAGTAAAGGAATTAGCACTATACTCATCCAAAAAAATACTTGGCGTGAGTGTTTAATAAAAACTTCGCTTGAAAATTTTGATTACCTTCCTTCTGGCCCTCAGCCTCCCAATCCATCCGAGTTGCTACTCAGTGGAGAATTCTCAACATTACTTGAGGACTTGAAAGAATATTATGACTATGTTGTGTTGGATACTCCTCCTATCGGCCTTGTTACGGATGGTACCATGGCGATGAAACGTGCTGATCTTTCAATTTATGTTTTAAGAGCCAACTATTCAAACAAAGATTACATCAATAATCTTCATCGTACCGTTACTATCAATAAATTAAACAACATAGCGGTTGTACTTAATGCCTTACCCTCGTCCGGAAAGTCAAATGGTTATGGTTATGGTTATTATGAAGAGAAAGTAAAAAAACCAACTTGGTGGAAAAACCTAATCAACGTGTAAGTGTTATCGTTTTTTAAACCAACCCCTAAGAAGGACTTACCCCCAATCACAAAAGATATTCATTCACACCTTTTGCCGGGGATTGATGATGGTGTAAAGACATTTGACGAGGCTTGGCAAATCATCCAGAGGTTTGAAGCTCAGGGCTACATGAAATTAATTACCACACCACACATCATGAATGATTTTTATCGAAATACCCCAATCAGTATTCAAACTAAGAAAGATCAGTTAATTGATTTTCTTAATGAAAAAAAATCTTCCGTTCAAGTTGAAGCCGCAGCAGAGTATTATCTGGATGAATCCCTTCTCCAATCCGTTAATAGTAATGAAGACCTAATGACATTTGGACAACAACGGTATTTATTGTTTGAAACAAATTTCCTTACTGAACCCTACCAATTAAAAGACTTTATCTTTAAAATTACAACCCAACGGTACAAGCCAGTTCTTGCTCACCCAGAAAGATATGAGTACTTAAATAACCAATTTGACAAACTGGAGGACCTGCGAAATCGGGGGGTGCTGTTTCAGTTGAACATACTTTCGTTGATAGGCTTTTATTCTTTACCCATCCAAAAAATGGCAGAGCGTTTGATTGACAAAGGTTGGGTTGATTTTATTGGTAGTGACTGCCACAACGATTACTATTCAATTCTGGTTGAAAAAGCACAACGAACTAAATACTTTAAAAAAGCTTTAGCTTTGCCGTTACTAAATAATAGTCTCTAAACTCATGATTGCCATAACCGGGGCTAGCGGATTGTTAGGTAGATTTATAGCGTCAAAATTTATTTCAAATGGAGAAAAAATCATTGGGTTAACAAGAGATACAAGTAAGGCACTTAAATCTGACCATCCTCAAATAAACATCGACTGGAGAGAAGTAAATATACTTGATCCCATTTCATTAAACGAATCACTTAAAGACGTACATACAGTAATTCATTCAGCAGCGTTGGTTTCATTTAATCAACGAAGGGCAAAGGAAATTTTCGATACCAATGCAACGGGCACAAAGAATGTAGTAGATGCATGCCTTGCTGTTGGGGTTAAGAAACTAATACATATAAGTTCCGTTGCTGCGCTAGGTAGACAAAAGGGACTTTATCACATAAATGAAGATAGTACTTGGATGAATAGCAAATTGAACTCGGATTATGCGCTATCAAAATATCAAGCAGAGTTAGAAGTCTATAGAGGTTACGAAGAAGGTCTTCATGTTTCTATTGTCAATCCATCAGTTATTCTCGCGCCTTCTGATTGGAATATCAGCAGTTCACAAATTTTCAAATACATCTGGAAAGAAAGACCTTTTTATACCGAAGGAATTTTAAACTATGTTGACGTAAGAGACGTAGCGAATATGGTCTACATTTTGTACACGTCTAATTTCAATGGAGAACGATTTATAGCCAGTGCCAACAATATATCCTTCAAAAATATTTTTGAAGAGATCGGCAAAAGATTTAATAAAAGATCTCCGCACATCAAGGTTAACCCAGCGCTGGCTAAGGCAATCGCTCACTTGGAAGCAATTAGATCGTTTCTGACAAATCAAGAACCGATCATCACAAAACAAACGCTACAAATGGCAGGTGAGGCCGTCTGCTATGACAATAAAAAGGCGGTAGAAAAGCTGAAAATCAGTTTTCGAACGTTGGAGGAAACTCTTGATTTCTGCTGTAATCATTACTTGCAAAAGAATACAACAAACAAATAGTAACTACAAGTTGCTACATTGTTATTCTTGCCCGAACTTTGCGGCAGAAAAACTTTAAATTCTTTTATTTCCCTATTTTATTTTCCTATTTTAGGCAAACCCTTTACCGATGGCCCACGAATTTAGAAAGAGAGAGGAGGAGGAAGAGTTGATCAGGCGATTTGAAGATAATCTTAAAAGAAATTCTGCCGATTTTTTTGATATCGATGCGTATGAAACGATCATCGATTATTATCTGGACAACAATAAATTTAAAAAAGCTCTGAAAGCCGTTAATCAGGCAATAGAAACATATCCGTACTCTACCGACCTAATGACCATAAAGGCTCAGATACTTTCAAATCTTGAGCAGTATGATGAAGCGCTGGAACTTTTAGACCAAGCAAAAAATTTACATCCTACCGATATCGAAATTTATTTATCAATTGGGTCTATTCTCTCGTTGCAGGCTAAGTATCAAGAATCAATTGAAGTGTATGATCAACTGCTAAGTTTTGCTGAAGAAGATCATGACGAAATTTATTATAACATTGGACTTGCCCATCAAAGTCTTGAAGATTACGATAGGGCGATAGAGTCCTATAAGAAATCGATCGAGGATAATATCACACACGAAGGATCTCTATATGAACTTGCTTTTTGCCTTGACGTAGTTGGTCAATTAGAAAGTAGTCTCTCGTATTACAAAAAATTTATAGATGAAGATCCTTACTCTGCCGCTGCATGGTATAACCTCGGCATAGTTAGCAACAAGCTTGAAAAATATCAGGATGCACTTGAGGCCTATGAATTTGCACTTGCGATTGACGAAAATTTTGCGTCTGCCTGGTTCAACATGGGTAACACGTATATGAATCAAGAGCAATACACAAAAGCATTGGATTCATTTAGGAAAACTATAGAAATAGAAGGGCCAAGCCCAGAAGTATATTGCTGCATGGGAGCTGCCTATGAAAATCTTGAGCAATATGATCTCGGTTTAAAATATTTTCAGAAGGCAACCAAACTTGATCCCTTGTATGACGAAGCTTGGTTCGGTGCTGGCAGTTGTCTGGAGAAGCAGGAGAAATGGTATCAGGCTTTGCATTTTTTTAACAAGGCTGTCAAAATCCACTCACAAAATTCAGAATATTGGAAAGCCGCTGCACACGCAGAGTTTAAAATCGGAAACACGATCTCGAGCATAAGTGCATATGAAGAAGCCAGTAACCTTGGGCCTGACGACAAAGAGGTATGGCTAAATTGGTCGTTCATTTATTACGAACAAGGGGCACATGAAAAAGCCATTGATGTTTTATTACAGGGCATGGGTGAAATTCCCGATGAGCCTGAGTTTTTTTATCGAATGACAGTTTACTTAATTGAAGCCGGTAAATTTAAAGAAGCCTTTAATTATCTGGAAAATGCTTTAATTTTGAACTTTGACGGACATTCAGTCCTTTTTGATTTCTTCCCAAAAGCTGAATCGCAAAAGGCTCTTTACAAGATTATCGATCAATTTAGAAAAGAAAACAGCTAATGAATTACAATTTAAAGAATCTGCCTGAGCGAACAACCAAGCCCAGGC
>JAYVBN010000165.1:0-6450 GCA_043750455.1 Bacteroidia bacterium
CCAGACGGAGCACATTGTGTGATGATATTTCCTGTGAAGGTGGATTTGATGATAATGAATGGAGCGATGACGCTAAACAATTAGTGTTTGTGTCTACTAGTCGCGATCACAAACAAGCAAATGTGCGAATTGCAAATACTGAAACAGGAGAAGTTCGGGACATCTTTGAAGAGAAAGTAGCTACCCAATATGAATCTGGGCAAGGCGCTATTAATTGGAACTATATTTCTAAAACCAACGAGATTATCTGGTACTCAGAGCGAAGTGATTGGGGACATTTGTATTTATATGATGCCCTTACGGGGAAACTCAAAAATCAAATTACTTCAGGAAATTTTGTCGTTACCAGAGTGTTGAAAACGGATAAACCAAATCGTGTAATTTACTTCGAAGCCAATGGCAGAGAGGCGGGTCGCAATCCATATTTTAGTCACTTGTATCGAATAGATTTCAGCGGTAAGAATTTATCGTTGCTAACTCCGGCTAATGGAAACCATACAGTACGTTTTTCGGCTGACGGAAAATACTTTACCGATACGTATTCACAACCAAACGTACCACCCATCAGCGAGCTACGCGATGCAAAAGGCAAGTTGATTACCTCATTAGAGAAAGCAGATGTTTCACGCCTGATTGCCACAGGCTGGAAGGCGCCAACACCTTTCAGTGTAAAATCAGCTGATAATCGATGGGATTTATATGGAATCATGCACATGCCAATGAATATGAATGCCAATGAAAAATATCCAGTCGTAGTTTACATTTATCCGGGACCACAAGGAGGAAGTGTTGGCTCATGGAATTTTTTAGAGGCACGTAGCGATAATCAGGCACTGGCAGAGCTGGGGTTTATTGTGGTGGCATTAGAAGGCAGCTGTAATCCGGATAGATCAAAATCTTTTCACGATGCATGCTATGGAACGATGAGCGAGAATACATTACCCGATCAGATTGCAGGACTCAAACAACTACAAACGAAATATCCATTTTTAGATTTGGATCGTGTAGGCATCTGGGGTCACTCTGGTGGTGGCTATGCTACAGCATCGGCCATGTTTCAATATCCTGATTTCTTTAAAGTGGGGATTTCAGAATCAGGTAATCATGACAACCGTAATTACGAAGATGATTGGGGTGAGCGCTATATCGGTTTGGAAATTAGAAATGACAAGGGGATTTCTAACTATGAGCCGCAAGCCAATCAAGTGATAGCCAAAAATTTAAAAGGCAAACTTCTATTGGCTCATGGCGGCATGGATGACAATGTGCCTCCATATAACACCTACTTAGTGGCGGACGCATTGATTAAGGCAAATAAAGATTTTGATTTGATTGTCTTTCCCAATGCCCGTCATGGCTATGGAGCAGATAGTTACTACATGATGCGAAGGCGTTGGGATTATTTTGTACAGCATCTGATGAAGGCGACTCCACCGGTTGGGTATCAAATAAAGATAACCCCAGACGCAAGGATGAAGGAGTAAGTCAGAAGTGCTTGCTTACAAATTGCAGGATAGATCAGTATACTGATTTGTACGAATTTGTAAAATCAACTGTTCATTATTCAACACACGAAACTTCAAGATCTTCGAATTTGAACGATTTAGGAGGCTGTTCATTTTTGAATGATTTTTGTTGGTCATAGGCAAACCCCCAAACAATGCAACGCACCCCAACCGTTTTACTCGTTTTGATTCTGATTATTACATTTCCATTTTGGATTGCTCTCGCAGCGGTTGTTTTCGGATTAGTGGTTGGGATATTTGGCGGCATTATAGGATTAATCGGAGGTCTGTTTGGTGGCATCTTCGGATTAATTGGCGGGATCTTTGGTGGCATCTTTGGAATTAACTCCTGGCACATGGGATGGGATTGGCCACATTTTCACTTCAATGGATATGTTTTTTTTGCCCTGCTAATTGTAGCGGCTCTAGTGATTAATAAAAGACAGAACCGCTGATTATTATGATGAAATGATAAGGCAGGATATATCTTATCTTATTTACTTATCAAGTTTGTGTTCAATAGTTAATCTTTTGAATTCAAGACGAGTTGACCCAAAGTTTAGGAGTAAGCCAACCTGAAGCTTAAACGCCTCAAGATAATTCAATGCCTGAGCTAAGTGAACTTTCTCCAATTGAGTCACTGCTTTCATTTCTACCAGAATTTTTTCTTCAACAAGAAAATCAACTCGTCTAGTGCCAACATTAACATGGTCATAGAAAATGGGTATCTCAACTTCTCGTGAAAAATTTAAGCCTTGTTTCTTCATTTCAAGTTGAAGACACCTTTGATAAATAACTTCCTGAAAGCCGTTTCCAAGTTCGCTGTGTACCTTCATTGCACATCCGATTATTTTCTCAGTTATATCTGAATATTTGTATTCTTCCTTAATCATATCCTAGGCATCATTTCATCATTACCATCAGCGGTCCTACTTTAACTCACCCTTAAATCCACTCACATAATTTCTCAGCGCCTCTTGCCAGGTGACATCAGCATCCCATTTTGTACCAAGATATACGTTACCGGAATCGATGTGACGCAAATAAAATTTATAGACAAACGTTTCTGAAGGAATCGCCTTCATCTGAAGAGCACCATTTGGATAGGTGACGGAAGCCAGAGCACTTTCAGATTTGGTCATATCGTAACCCAGAATTTCTTTAGCTATAACATTACGGGTGTAGACATAACACAAGACATATGCCATGCCTTTTTTGCGCAATTCTTTTTCTTCTGTAGTCAGATCATTCACCGTATAGACAAAAGGATAATTTGCTTTAAAGAATTCTTCTAGGTCTTTATCCATTGGTTCATTTCCAAATCTTGGAACAGCAAGCTTATCTACCTTTAGATCGAGCGTGAAAAATTCAGATCGCCTTCCTTTAAAGATAGTTGGAATCTCTCCTTTTTCAGGGAGGTCATTAACTAAGAAATTCTTTTTCTTCTGGCTATTTAATGCAGTTCCATAAACATAGCCCAACATTTCTTTTAAGTTATTGTGTTTAACACGCCATGCCGTTTGGTTGGCATCAACGAAATCAATCTTATTGTTAAAAGTTGTTGCTGTCATGGTATAGAACCCAGCTTGCTTTTCAAAAAAGATTAAATATTTGGTTTCACGGCCTTTCAGGTATTCAACAAGAACAGGCGTTACGTCTCTTCCGGAAAAAATCATACTATTTTCAAAATACACGACAGCATCAATTCCGGTTTGCTGAAAAGATTTTTGAATGGTTTCTAACTCTTGTTGCTCTATTGTGTAATCGTAGAATACCACAGACCGCGTAGCCAATAAATCTGGAGGCACTGTTTCATTAGTCGTTAGTTTGGATAGAAAAGGTTCCACACTTTGTCCAAAAAGTGGGCTTATGGCAAGAAGAAAGAAAAAGGAAAGCAGAAATCGCACAGTGGGTAATTTCAGATTAAACGGAAACACGAAAATAGTATTGTACCTCACCCTATCCAAGTTGGTATCACCGACTCAATTTAGAAGTGGGTGGAGGTGATTACATCCCAATAAAAAGACCATCCGAATTCTCCTTTACGGGATAAGTATCCAAATCCTGAGATCGTTGGGAACATTCCCTGCCTGTTGTTAAGTTAAATTGATGACCATGCCACGGACAAATGATTTCACCCAGATGATTTACGGTTCCTTTACTTAGCGATTCGCCATTGTGCGGGCAAGAATCCTGAACAACATAAAAATGATCAAGACGCAAGACCATGCAAAGCCTTTTGCCGTGGATAATCAGCAGTTGTGGCTTGCCATCCATTAGCCGCTTGCGCGCCTCCTCACCCGATGAAAAGACTTTTATCCATTCCATAAAGTTTGATTGGACATCACCTTACTTTTTTTCTACCTTGATCGCACCTAAGCCAAACCTATGAAGAAATTCTATCATTCACTTTGTATCCTGTGCATCTCTTGTGCTGCAATGGCGCAAGTCAACCCAAAGCTGCAAGCAAAACTTGATCAGCAAGCTAATGCGATGGAACAACAGGTTATTCAATGGCGAAGAGAATTTCATCAAAACCCTGAATTATCCAATCGCGAATTTAAAACAGGAGAAAAGATAGCCGCGTATCTGAAGTCATTAGGCTTGGAGGTCCAATATCCGGTTGCAAAAACAGGTGTAGTGGCACTCCTGAAAGGAGGAAAGCCTGGGCCCGTTATCGCCTTGAGAGCAGACATGGATGCATTGCCCGTTATGGAAAGAAATGCGCTTCCATTTGCTTCAACCGAGAAAGTTCAATTCAATGGCCAGGAAACCGGAGTGATGCATGCGTGTGGCCACGATGGGCACATGTCAATATTAATGGCGGTGGCGGAAATACTTTCAAGTAATAAAAATGAATTGAAAGGATCAGTTAAATTTATTTTTCAACCTGCAGAAGAAGGAGTTTCTCCTGCCGAGGCACCCGCTGGTGCGGAGCTGATGATCAAAGAAGGTGTACTTGAAAATCCAAAAGTGGATGTCATTTTCGGTTTGCATATTCAGGCGTTACTACCAGTTGGACAATTGGCTTATCGCTCTGGCGGATTAATGGCGGCTGTAGATGGATTCAATATAAAAGTAAAAGGTGTTGGCGCCCATGGAGCAACTCCCTGGGATAGTGTTGATCCGATTGTCGTGACCAGTCAGATTATCACTGGACTTCAAACTATTGTAAGCAGACAAACCGAATTGACGAAAGGTGCAGCCGTAATCACCATCGGCAGCATACATGGAGGTATTCGCAGAAATATTATTCCTGAGGAAGTAATGCTGGAAGGAACGATACGCACCTTTGAAGACAGCATGCAGAAAATTGTTCATGATAAAATAAAACTGACAGCTACTAAGATTGCTGAGAGCGCAGGAGCGAAAGCCGATGTCAATATTTTAGTTATGTATCCAGCAACGATCAATGATCCGAAGTTGACTGACCTCATGGCTCCCAGCCTTATTCGAACAGCGGGTTCAGCCAATGTTAACATCACCGCCCCGGTTACGATGGCCGAAGACTTTTCGTTTTTCCAACAGAAGATTCCGGGCTTCTTCTTTTTCCTGGGCGCGTATCCGGCCGATATGAAATTGACCAAACAACCAGTTCATCACACTGCAGATTTCATGATCGATGAAAAATCATTGATCACTGGAGTGAAAGCGCTTTTAAATCTTACTGTGGATTATATGTATATGACCAAGAAATAAAATTAACAGTTGACAAATGGGCAATTTACAACGAGTATTTTGTCAACGCTCAATTAAAAAAAACTAATAAAAAACATAAAATGAAAAAACTCTACACTCTTCTCCTCGTCCTCATTTGTATTAGCACTTTCGCCCAGGTAAATCCAAAACTACAATCCAAACTTGAGCAGCAAGCAAAAGAAATGGAAAGCAAAGTCATTGAATGGCGCAGACATTTCCACCAATTTCCGGAACTCTCCAATCGCGAAACAAAGACAGGTGCTTACATCGCAGAGCATTTGAAAAAATTAGGAATTGAAGTTCAATACCCGGTAGCGAAAACAGGTGTTGTTGGTTTATTGAAGGGAGCAAAGCCGGGACCTGTAATTGCATTGCGCGCTGATATTGATGCGTTGCCAGTAACGGAACGCAATAGTTTACCGTTCGCTTCGAAAGAAAAAGTTGTTTACAACGGACAAGAAACCGGGGTGATGCACGCCTGTGGACACGATTCACACATCGCCATCTTACTGGGGGTTGCAGAAATTTTATCAAAAAATAAAGCGGACATTAAAGGCACTATCAAATTTATTTTTCAACCGGCAGAAGAAGGCGCGCCTGTTGGCGAAGAAGGTGGCGCTGCATTGATGATAAAGGAAGGCGTGCTGGATAACCCTAAAGTGGAAGCGATTTTTGGTTTACACATCAGTTCGATTACACCGATTGGAAAAATTACATACAAGCCAGGAGGTGAGATGGCAGCATCGGATAATTTCTCGATAAAAGTAAAAGGAAGACAAGCGCACGGCTCTGCTCCTTGGATGGGCATTGACCCGATTGTGGTTTCGGCACAAATTATCAATGGCTTGCAAACTATTATCAGCAGACAAACAGAGTTAACCAAAGAAGCAGCCGTGATCACGGTTGGGAAATTTAATTCAGGCATCCGCGAAAATATTATTCCGGAAGAAGCCGTATTTGCGGGCACGATTCGCACGCTTGATACACTGATGCAAAGAAAAATCCATGAAAAAATTATTCTTACTGCCACTAAGATTGCAGAGAGTGCGGGTGCTACAGCGGAAGTAACTATTCGCAGGGGAACGCCCGTTACGTTCAACGATCCAGCCCTTACCCAAAAAATGTTTCCCAGTTTACAGAAAGCTGCGGGAATAGAGAATACCATTGTGATCCACGCCATGACAGGCGCGGAAGACTTTGCTTTTTATCAGAAAAAAATACCTGGTTTCTTTTTCTTTGTTGGAGC
>JAYVBN010000166.1:0-6965 GCA_043750455.1 Bacteroidia bacterium
AAATAGGGGAGAAGAGGTAAATACAAACTAAAACTTTTTTTAACATCCGGTCGTTTGGTCTTTGTAATTGCACGCGAATAACGGCATTTTTGTGCGACATGAAGTTAGCTAATGATTAGGTTTCTTACATGCCACTAATATAAATTAAGCAATCAAGTATGAAATTTATTTCCTTGTTTACCAAGGCGCCATCGCACCAACGGTTTGGTTACAATCCACGGTTCTATGATCCTAAAAAGGAAGAAATGGAAGAGCGTGAGAACAGGATTAAGCATGAGTTGGAAAAGGAGCGGGGCATAACTGAAGATTTGACACCTCATCGCTCACGCATTGCTGGCTCTTTTCAGGCTGCGCGAAAACGGTCAAAAATGTCTTCAGAGCCAAATGCTGCCATTCTTCGATCTGTTATTCTAATTTGTCTGGTATTATTTCTGATGGCTTTTATTACCTGGGGCAAAGTGGCTCTTTATGGTCTTTTCATTCTTATCCCAGTGTATTTTTATCTAAAGTTTAAAAAATAGTCTCAGCGCGATTTCTTAATGCCAGACATTATCCAGCTTCTTCCCGATTCAATTGCCAACCAGATTGCGGCTGGTGAAGTGGTGCAACGTCCTGCGTCTGCGGCAAAGGAGCTGATGGAAAATTCCATTGATGCGGGGGCAACTTTGGTGAAGTTGATTGTAAAAGAAGCCGGAAAAATTCTTTTACAGGTGATCGACAATGGCGCAGGCATGAGCGAGACCGATGCGCGCATGAGCCTTGAGCGGCATGCCACTTCTAAAATCCGAAAGGCAGAAGATTTATTTACGATTCGCACAATGGGCTTTCGTGGAGAGGCACTTGCTTCTTTGGCTGCCGTTTCTCAATTAGAGATGAAGACCCGATTAGGTTCTCACGATTTGGGAACACTATTGATGGTGGAAGGATCGGAGGTAAAAAAACAAGAAGCTGTTGCGTGTGAAAAAGGAACAAGCATCAGCATCAAGAATTTATTCTATAACATTCCGGCACGCAGAAATTTTCTAAAATCAAATCCGGTTGAGTTGCGTCACATAATAGATGAGTTTCAACATCTAGCTTTGGCTCATCCTAATGTTGCTTTTATGTTTGTGCAAGGTGATGAAATCGTTTATGATCTACTTCCCGGAAAGCTTAGCCAACGCATTATTGCCCTTTTCGGGAAATCCTATCAAGAGCAACTGGCAGCATGTCAGGAAGAGACAGCACTTGTTAAAGTAACGGGATATATCGGCCGGCCAGAAGCCGCACGCAAAACCAGAGGCGAGCAATTTCTTTTTGTAAACCAACGATACATTCGCAATAATTATCTTGCTCACGCGGTGTCTAGTGCGTTTGAGGGCTTATTGCAAGACAATAGTTTTCCGTTTTATGTTTTGTTTATCGAGATAGATCCGAGGCACATTGATATAAACGTTCATCCTACCAAAACGGAAATTAAGTTTGATGATGAACGGGCCGTGTATGCTGTTGTTCGTTCGGCTGTAAAGCAGGCATTGGGTGCTCACAATCTTTCTCCTGCTCTGGATTTTGCTGGTGATGTAAACATGGTGAACAAACTAAATTCATCACAGCAGCTCACCAAAGAACAATATTTTGATGAGCAGTTTGGCAATTCATTGCAGCGGTCAAATTTGAGTAATTGGGAAAAACTATTTGAGGGAGAAGAAACTAATTCCCGGTTATTTTCGACTCCAGAGCCTAAGGTGTCGATGCGGTTTGAAAGTTCGATGAACAACGAACAAACTCCGGTGGCAGAGGAAAGAGCCTGCTTTCAACTTCATCAAAAATATATTTTAAGAGAAGTAAAAAACGGACTGATGATTATCGATCAGCAATCGGCTCATGAGCGTGTTCTATTTGAAAAATATATGGTGCAATTGAAGGGTAGCCCGGGAAGCAGTCAACAAAGTTTATTTCCTCAGGCTATTACGTTTAGTGCTTCCGATTTTGCTTTAGTTATGGAAATGGAACAGGAAATAAAGTCACTCGGTTTTAGGTTTGAAATATTTGGAAAAAATACGGTACAGGTTTCTGGAATTCCTACAGAGACCTCAACAAATGAAAAGGAACTTTTTGAGGGATTGGTGGAGCAGTTTAAAAGAAATCAATCAGAGCTATCCATACCGCTTCGCGAAAATCTGGCGCAGTCATTAGCCAAACGAACGGCCATAAAGACAGGCCAAAAATTAGTGAAGGAAGAAATGAACGCTATTGTGCGGGGGCTCTTTGCTTGTAGCAATCCCAACTTCTCGCCAGAAGGTAAGTCAACCTTTTTTGTTTTTGACTCGTCTAAGATTGAAAATTACTTTACTAATTAAAGCAGCCTCACATGTTTGGTAACCTTACTCCGCTCGTTCGCACATTGCTCATTATTAATGTTGTGGTTTTCATTATTCAAAGCGTGATGCCGCAGACAACCTTCTTTTTAGCGTTGTATGATTTTAATTCCGGCTATTTTAGACCCTATCAGTTTTTCACCTACATGTTTGCTCACGGCAGCTTCTTTCACATCCTTTTTAATATGATGGCCTTTGCTTCGTTGGCACCTATTTTGGAAAGTTATTGGGGTGATAAAAAATTTCTGCTGTTTTATCTGGCTACAGGTATAGGTGCAGGTATCATCTATGCGCTAGTGAATTACTTTTTTTTCCCTGCCGCTGTGGGTAGTATGCTTGGTGCTTCAGGTGCCATCTACGGAATTTTGATGGCATTTGGATTAACTTTTCCAAACATGCAGATTTCCTTGTTTTTTATTCCCATCAAGGCAAAGTATATGGTATTTGTGGTGGGTTTTTTGACCTATGCCATGGATCGAAGCGGTTCTGTTGCGCACTTAGCCCACTTTGGCGGAGCGTTTGTTGCTTTTATTATGATCAGCGTTTGGCGAAGTCAGGGAAGAGACCGTGGTTATTAAGTAACTTTGGAAAATAAGTTGACAATTCACAAACAGCAATTGACAAATTTGTGTTGTGTGTTGAAAGTGACACATCATTTTGTCAACTGTCAATTTGAAGAGTATGTTTCAAATCGTTTACAAAAATTGGGTGTAGAACGTTAAGTATTAAATTAGTCAATACTAAATTTGAATATGTTCGAAGAATTCAGAAATGCTTTTCAAAAACCGAGCAATGCACATGTGCAGTTGATTATTATCAACGTAGCGGTGTTTGTTGGGATGGCTTTCTTGTACGTGATTTTTACTGCCTCTGAAAACTCCGACATTTTCACGGTTATACATCGTCAGATTGCAATTCCAGCTTCATTGCTAGATTTTTTGCGAAAGCCCTGGACGATTATCACCTACGCATTTGCTCACGATCTTTCTGGGATTTTTCATATCCTATTCAATATGCTGGCCTTTTATTGGTTTGGCAAACTATTTATCGAATACTTAGGAAGCGATAAACTGATAGCTGTCTATTTTTTGGGTGCTATTGCTGGCGCAATTTCCTATCTGATAGTTTATAACATCATTCCATTTTATATTAGCAGAGTACCCGATGGGGGAATGGTTGGTGCCTCAGCAGCTGTCTTTGCTGTGATGGTTGCAATTGCGACACTCCTTCCGGACTACACCTTTTTCCTGTTATTTCTCGGCCCGGTTAAGATAAAGTATATAGCACTTACCTACATCGTGATTTCCTTATTGGGATCAGTTGGTAACAACGCTGGTGGCAATGTTGCTCATTTGGGGGGTGCCTTAATGGGTTTTATATATACCAAGCAATTGCAAATTGGGGTGAACTGGGGTGGCTGGATCACGATCATGTTGGATTGGGTAAAAGGTTTGTTTTCGACACGGTCAAAAGTAAAAGTTACGTATCGCAAGACGGAGCCCAGAAAAGCTACCGTAGGTTTTAGCAAGGCCTCTCAAGAAGAAATTGATATTATACTCGACAAGATTTCTGACCGTGGGTACGAGAGCCTGACCAAAGATGAGAAGGAGAAACTTTTTAATGCGAGTAAAAAGTAGGTTTCTTTAGGCAGGTTTCACCTAATTTATTAGGTAATCATTTGATAATCAATGAACATTGCAATTTGGGAATTAAATTCCCAAATTGCATAATGGTACACAGGCAAGCAGCTGATATTTTAAATAATCTGGCTTCTCAATTCAGAGCGGTGGCCGTAGTTGGGCCACGTCAATCAGGCAAAACAACTTTGATAAAAGAAGTTTTTCCTCAAAAGCCGTACATATCTCTGGAGGTTATGGACGAACGGAAATTAGCACTGGATGATCCAAGGCAGTTTTTGTCAAGATTCCCAAATGGAGCAATATTAGATGAAGTGCAACGCGCTCCGGATCTGTTTTCATATCTGCAACAGATATTGGACGAGACCGATCAGCGTGGTCTTTTTATTTTGAGTGGTTCAAATAATTTTTCGATGTTGGAATCAATTACTCAAAGTCTCGCAGGTCGAATTGGTTATCTCGATTTATTAACATTTTCACTACCTGAGAACAATCAAATAATAGATCATCCAACCAACTTAAACGACTATTTATTTCTGGGAGGATATCCAGCCATTACATTTCAAAAAATGGAACCTCATCATTGGCTATCCGCTTATGTAAGAACCTATATTGAACGTGACGTTAGGCAGATTAAAAATATTTCATCCCTTGAATTGTTCCAGAGAACCTTGTACTTGTGTGCTGGACGAATTGGTCAGCAACTCAATCTCTCCAATCTGGCAGCAGAAGTTGGCACGGATCACAAAACCATACAATCATGGTTAGGTATTATGCAGGCAAGTTATATTCTGTATTTTCTGCAACCGTACTACAAAAATTTTAATAAACGGATCATCAAGGCACCAAAAATTTATTTTTATGATACCGGACTAGCCAGCTTCTTGCTTGGAATTAATCAGGCAAGTCAATTAACAAACCACATGAGCAAGGGCTTTCTGTTTGAAAATTGGATTATCTCGGAGCTCCTTAAAAATCGTTTCAATAAAGCTCAACGTAGCAACCTCTTTTATTTTCGCGATAGCACCGGCAATGAAATAGATGTGTTACTTGATCACGGAGCGACACAAACACCTATCGAAATAAAGTCAGGGGAAACACTGAATGATTCTTTTTTTAAAAATCTTTCGTATTTCGAAAAGCTCACCGGACAAAAAGGCGGCATTCTAATGTATGCAGGTGATAAGGCCGGATTTGAGTATAAGAATTATCAAATAAAGAATTGGAAAGAGGTATCATTAATTTAAAGAGATGCTCGATTCTTGATGTTGGAGGATCTGTTCAAGAACCAAGTATCCAGAATCATTTTAAAAATTCCCTTATCTCCCCAATCATTTCCTCCGCCTTTTCTTCTTGCACGAAGTGTCCTGCATCTTCATACACAACAACTTTAGCAGTTGGCAGTTTTGATTTCCATTTTTCCAATTCCTTTGGCGGGATGAAGGTGTCTTTCATCCCCCAGAAAATAAGGAAGGGTTTGTTGGAGATTTTATCCAATTGATCCCAATTCGATTGCCACCAGTCCGAAGCATTCATCAATTCTTTCGCGAAAGCGTAAGCGCCCACTCTTGATGCAACATTGGGCAAAGCATTTTTATAATGGGCATGAATTGCTTTCGTTAGTTTTTTCTTATCCCCAAATGCCGCGGGCATCACTACGTTTACCGGAAAGTTGAAATTCAGGTACATCATTCTGCCAAAGAATGTGTTCATCACTTTGGCAGGGCCGGAGTAATGTTTATCGTTCTTTAACGACCACATCCAGGTGTTGAAGAGTATGATCTTCTTAACATTCTCAGGATGTTGAATAGCATACGGCAAGCATATCCCGCCACCAAAGTCATTGGCGATAAGATTGAAGTCTTTCAAATCCAGTTGTTGAATAAACTTTTCAAGTCGATTCGAATGCGCCTGACATGTGTAATCTCCCTTCTGAGGCTTGTCGGAGAATCCAAAGCCTAACATATCAATGGCGATGCAACGGTAACCATTTCTTAATTCTTTCACCAGATCGCGCCAGCCAAACGACCACTCTGGTGTGCCGTGTACAAATAGGATTGTTTCTCCAGTTCCTTCATCAAGGTAGTGAAGTTGGTTTCCTTCGATCTCCATCCATTTCGATTCGAATGGAAAAAGTTTTTTATCAAGCCAAGATGGTTGTGTCATTTTACAAACGTGTTAAATCCTCCACTGTTACTTTTTTGGCTTGCTGCAAGTGTCTTTCATTGTGGGCAACAATAAATTGAAACACATCGCCTAGTTTAAGTTTCACCCACTTCAAAATAGAAATGGATATCCGTATTTTGTTCATGTCGGTTTGCCGCGCCTGTTTCAGGTAACTTAAAAGCAATTCTTGTTGCTGAATAAATTCAGCCACTATTTTATGTGGATCCATTTCAACAGGAGGCACATGATCTTTGAATGCTTTGAACTTTTTCATTTGCGCACCAGGTTTCATAATGCGGGTGAAGTAGCTGCCTAGGCAGGTACTTTTAAAGTGAGGGTTGGCCGGATAATTTTTGGCCAACCCTGATTTTATTTTAGGTAAGTAATAATCCCCATAACTATTCAAATGCCACAGGCATTGTGCTATGCTCCAGCCACCATTAGCTCCAGACTTTAGCAATACTTCGCCAGACAGGTTCTGGAAAATTTTTATTGCATCGTTCACCTGACTTTCTACCTGCTCTTCGATTGTGTCCAATAGTTGGGATGCCGATTGCGTTGCCATATTAGGAGATAGGTTTTACTTTTTTATTGAATCTTAAAAGCACTAGTGCAATGGCGCACAAGATAGTTTCAGTTACAATCCATTGGTTGCCAAATTCTCCAAGCGGACCTTCTACTAAAATGGTGATCAAACGCGAGATGGCATAGATTCCCCATAGTAAAGTAAGAAATAGCAATGCTTCTTTCACGTGATTCCTGATCAGGTAAAGTAAACTGAATACGATGGTCATGCCCACACCAC
>JAYVBN010000167.1:0-6927 GCA_043750455.1 Bacteroidia bacterium
TAGTTTCAATATTTAATCTTACTTTTCTATACTCTAATAAATTCAAGGTTCAAAATTCAAAGTTAGAGCGACAGTCAATCTTGAACTTTGAATCAGCTTATCTATTCGCTACCTTCTCACCCTTGATATCCATACCCAGGCGTTGGAGGTAAGCAATCAACGCTACGATCTCTGCATCGGGTAGCACTTCGATGCCGTCCCCTTTCAGGTTATTAGCTATTTCACTCGCTTGCTTATCAAGTTGCTCATTCGCAATTTCTTCATACCCCTCTTCATATGGCACGCCAACTGTTCTCAAAGCAGATATTTTCTTTGGAGTTTGTTCTTTGTCAATAACTTGTTCGAAAAGCCACGGATAAGCCGGCATAATGGAACCTGTTGAAACTGCGTCTGGAGCGAGCATATGATTGTAGTGCCATGCGTTTGAGTACTTACCTCCTGTTCGTTGTAAATCCGGGCCAGTTCGTTTTGATCCCCACAAAAACGGATGATCATATACATACTCACCTGCTTTAGAATACTCGCCATAGCGCTCTGTCTCAGAACGGAAAGGACGTACCATTTGAGTGTGACAGTTCACACAACCTTCGCGGATATAAATATCACGTCCATGAAGCTCAAGCGGTGTATAAGGTTTTACACTGGCAATCGTTGGAATATTTGACTTGATCAGGAAAGTGGGTACCAATTCAATAATACCACCTATCAATATCGCCACCAAAGAAAGTGCCGTGAACAGTACAGGCTTGTTTTCCAATACGCGGTGGTGCCATCCTCCACTGTTTGAAGCAACGTATTCCTTTGACAATGGCATTGCTTCCGCTGCTTCATTCGCAATAAAGTTACCGGCATAAGCTGTTTTGATGAGGTTGTAGGTCATGATGATCGCGCCTGTCAGATACAATGCGCCTCCTATAGCTCGCAGGATATACAAGGGAAGAATCTGAACAGTTGTTTCCAGGAAATTCTTATACATTAAGAAGCCATCAGGATTAAACTCTTTCCACATCAGACTTTGCACCACACCAGATACATACATGGGCAAGGCATAGAAAATAATTCCCAAGGTGCCTAACCAAAAATGCGTGTTGGCTAGTTTCGTTGAATACAGTTTAGTGTCCCACATGCGGGGAACCATCCAATACAGAATTCCGAAAATAAGAAACCCATTCCAACCTAAACCACCAACGTGAACGTGCGCTACTATCCAATCAGTAAAGTGTGCAATGGCATTTACATTCTTAAGTGAAAGCAATGGCCCTTCCAATGTGGCCATTCCATAAGCGGTAATAGCTACCACCATAAATTTCAAAACTGGTTCCTCACGAACTCTGTCCCATGCACCACGCAAGGTCATTAAACCATTCAACATGCCACCCCATGATGGGGCAATGAGCATAATGGAAAAAACTACACCCAATGACTGTGCCCAATCTGGCAAAGACGTATATAATAAATGGTGTGGTCCTGCCCAGATGTAAAGGAAAATAAGCGACCAAAAGTGAATGATAGAAAGTTTGTATGAATACACCGGTCGATTGGCAGCTTTCGGCAGGAAGTAGTACATCATGCCCAGGTAAGGTGTTGTTAAAAAGAAAGCAACCGCATTGTGACCATACCACCATTGCACTAGTGCATCTTGCACACCTGCATAGGCCGAATAACTTTTAAAGAAGTTGACCGGTATTTCAAAGGAGTTGACAATGTGCAACACTGCCACCGTAACGAATGTGGCAATGTAAAACCAGATCGCCACGTACATGTGCCGTTCTCTTCTCTTAATAATGGTGCCAATCATGTTCCATCCAAACACCACCCAGATAAGTGCGATGGCAATATCGATGGGCCATTCCAATTCTGCATACTCTTTTGAAGTGGTCATACCAAGAGGAAGCGAAATGGCTGCGGCAAGAATAATCAATTGCCAACCCCAAAAGTGTATCCAGCTCAGGGTATCGCTAAACATGCGTGTCTTTAACAATCGCTGCATGGAGTAATAAACTCCGGCAAACATGGCGTTGCCCACAAAGGCAAAAATGATTGCATTTGTATGCAATGGACGAATCCGGCCAAACGTAGTGTATTGAAGATCGAAGTTGAAAACCGGATAGAACAACTGGATAGCGGCCGTAAGACCCACCAGCATTCCAACCAATCCAAATACAACGGTGACTACAATAAACGCTTTGACAATCTTATTGTCATAACTGAATTTTTCTAATTCCATGGGTACTCAGGTTAGGTGCTATATTTCTTGGTGTTAAAAGTATAACCGTAAAAAAAAATGAAAACTGATGGAGGTTAGAGAGAAAACTGATTTTTGTCAGTTCGTATTTTAAGTTCAAGGTTAAAAGCTTCAGGTGTTAGCAACTACTTGAAACCTGTGGCATGAAACCTGAAACTACTTCTGCTCTTTATCTTTCTTTTTATCCTCAAACAACATCCGCACCGAAGGCCCGTAGGTGTCATCGTATTGTCCACTTTTTACATTCCATATAAAGGCACCCAGAAAAATAAGGGCTATGGTAAGGGATATTGCAATCAATAAGATAATAATCAGCATGGCTTAATCTTCAGATTTTGTTAACGTGACAAGCTTCCTTTTCGAAACCATATTTACGGCCATGGTGCTAAAGCCAACTACACTGATACTGCTGATCGGCATAAGCACTGCAGCTACCAACGGGGTTAAATGTCCTGATACCGCAACGCTCAACGTAATGAAATTGTAAAAAAATGAAATGGCAAACGCCATTCTTAAAATAGTGGTCGACTTTTTACTCAACCAAACGAAAGCATCTAACTGCTGCAGGTTCTTACCCTCTAAAATACCATCGCAAGCCGGAGTAAAAACTCCTGTATCATCTGACACGGCTATGCCCACATCACTTTGCTTCAAAGCGCCAGAATCATTAAGTCCATCGCCCATCATCATTACTTTCTTTCCTTCTTTTTGCAGGTTTGAAACGTAGGTCAATTTATCATGAGGACTTTGATCAAATAAGAGTGGAGCCTTGGCGGGAAAAAGTGTTGCCATTCTTTCTTTATCACCCTCGTGATCACCAGATAACAGTGCTACAAAATAGGTATTCAATTTTTTCAGAAGAGCAGGTAACTCCTTTCGCACAGAGGTGCCGATTTGAAAGTATCCTTTTATTGCATCATCGATTTCAACAAATACACAAGGATCTTTCTCAACAGACACACCAAGAATGGAAAGGTAACTAGCCGAACCAATTCGAATTTGCTTTTCATTAACAACTCCTTCTATTCCCTTTCCAGGAATTTCCTTAAAGTCTTTAACATCACCTTTGGCAATACTCTTAATGCTCTTTGTGATTAAATTACTTAGCGGGTGAGAGGAAGCCGCAGTCATTAATTTAACTGCCTCCCTCTCTTGTGGCTGCAGCAATCCTATAAACTTAACTTCCGCAGTTCCCCGTGTTATTGTTCCAGTTTTATCAAAGACAAAAGAATCAACGTGAGCAAGCCGTTCGATGACATCAGCATTCTTCAGATAGAACCCATGTCTGCCAAACACACGCAACATACTTCCATAGGTAAAGGGAGCGGCTAAAGCAAGTGCACAGGGGCAAGCAACCATCAACACAGACGTAAGTATCAGCCACATGCGCGAAGGATCAACTACATACCAGTACAGAGCAGTAACCAATGCAATACCCAAAACAATCCATGTAAATGTGCGGGCAGCTTTATCTATGATTTTTCTGTGAATACTCTCCTCTGGTTTAGCAAATGCAACGTTATTCCAAAGACTAGTCAAGTGACTTTGTGATGTTTGCTTTTCCACCACCAGCGTTATTGGAGTTCCCGCCAATCGACCACCGGCATAGATCAAATCGCCAGTCTTAACTTTTACAGGTTTAGATTCACCCGTTACAAAACTATAATCGATGTAAGCCTCTTTACTTACCAAGAAACTATCCGCTGGAACAATTTCCATATTCCGTACTTTGATCTCATCTCCCTTTTGTAACTCATACACCAATGTTGATTTCCATTCATCGTTAACCTTCTTTTGAATGGCCAATGGAAAATAGGATTTATAATCCCGTTCAAATGAGAGGCTTTCATAGGTCTTGCCTTGAAACCACCTACCGATCAACAGAAAAAAGACGAGGCCGGCTAATGAATCCAAATAGCCGGGGCCAGAAGAAGAAATAATATCATAAGCACTGCGAGCAAAAAGTGCGAACAAACCCAGTGCAATAGGCACATCGATATTAATCTGCTTTTGACTAAAACTTTTCCAGGCAGAAATAAAATAATCCTGGCCACTGTAAAGAATGACAGGCAATGCCAGAAGCAAATTGAGGTAAGAAAATGTTCGTTGAAAAGCTTTGTCAGTTCCGTCCAAGCCCAGATACTCCGGAAAGCTCAGCAACATGATGTTACCAAAACAGAATCCGGCTATCGCCAATTTGGAAACTAAACTCTTGTTGGAAACGCCAACAGAATTTGCCTCCCCTTCCAAATTTATTTGAGGCGCATAACCGAGAGAAGCCATCAGCCTTGCAAGATCGTTTAGCTTGAGCAGCTTCGGATTAAAATCGATGGATATGGTTTTCTTGCTAAAGTTGACTTCCGATTTAAGAACAGCACTGTTTAGTTTTTGCAGATTCTCAAGCAGCCAAATACAGGAAATACAATGAATAGAGGGAACAAAAAAATTAACTTTTGAATACTCCTCTGACTCAAAGTTCAGTATTTTTTTTCGAATGGAGGATTCCGTTAAAAATTCATAGGCATTATCATTTACATGACGTAACGATACACCCGGACCCTTGTCAAATGAATAGTATTCGCAGAGATTATTTTCGTTGATGATCTCGTACACCGTTTTACAGCCTACGCAACAAAAAGATTTATCGATCACAAGCACCACCTCTTCTTCACACAATTGGCCACAATGATAGCATTGTGGCAATGCTTCAGATTGAGCAAGTGATGGCATCTTGATAGCTTATAACATTTACTTCTCTACGCAGGTCCAAATAGGGCAGTCAATATGATTAACAATGTCTTCTGCAACACTGCCAGTCAAAAGGTGGTTGATTCCTCTACGGCCATGCGTGGCCATGGCTACCATATCCGCACCAATTTCATGAACAAAATCAGTTACGCCCATTTCCTGATCGGTAGCATTGTAAACATTCAACGTATAATCCTTCAGCATAAAACGCTTTGCAAATTCAGCCATTTGCTTGTGCGTAGTGCTATCTCGCTTAAAATTTGCTGGAGTATTAACGAACACGATATGCAACTTCGCCTTAAAAAAAGTTTGCAGAGCCTTTACTCTAAGAATAAGCTCGTCTTGCACTTTACTATCCTCCAGTGTGTTGGCGAAAACAATATTTTTAATAGACGATGCCTTCACCGATTTTTTTACGGCTATCACGGGCACCTGAGAGAATCGTACAATTTTTTCAGTGTTCGATCCTACAAAATATTCTTTAAGACCTGAGGCACCCTTCGTTCCCATCACCACAAGGTCAATTTTTTTGTCTACTGTAAATTGACGTATCACATGTGTGGCCGGGCCATACTCAATATAAGAACTTACTCGTGGACCATCCTTAGCCCACTTAGCCACCATCTTCGAAAAATTCTTTTCTGCATTTGCCTTCATGTCCTTTAGAAAAGCTTGCTCAAACGACAGCGTTGGCATGAGCACAGTGTCATGCATCACAGGCAGTTCAACAACATTTAGCAAGAGTATTTCACCTTCACTTTGGTTGGCAATTTCAACTGCAAACTTGAAAGCTTGTACGGATGAATCAGAAAAATCGCAGGGAACAAGTATCTTTTTCATAACATTATTAGATTTTAAACAAAGCTATAACTTCAGTACATCGCCTGTGGTGACAGCACTCATTAAAAATACTGATTTTTATCAGGACACCGCATTCCTCGACACAATAAAGTTAATTAGGTATGGGCGTGTCCCTTCGGGCCGGGCTTTACACTGCAATCCACGCGAGGCGCGTGGGATTTCCGTTGCAATCCCTCACGCATGAGTAGGTTAGATGGCGATTGTGTGCTCGATTGCAAACAGGTGAGCCGATCTTTTGCATAGCACTTTTCAACGCAAGCCATTGCCGGCATGGGATACCTGTCTTCGTTGAAGCTTCGGAAAGCAGGGCAGCGGTAAGCCCGGTGGCACATCGCCATGACGCCAAAAAAATTATCCAGTAAGATAACTCCTTCAACTATTTAGGTGTACGACAGTTTTGCAAGTTAGGCTTCTGCATGCGTAAGCGGGCAAGGGATTGCAGTGGAAAGCCTCCTGCAAAATGGCGGCATAGATTCCGTGTGTTGGCTTGTGTGTGCCGGACCTGCCTACCGGGTCAGGCAGGCTTGGAACGGAAAGCCCAGTGGCCTTGCGTTTCGCTTGGCCATGCCCCCAAATTACAAAGGCTGTCGTATACTCAACTATTTTGTCTGGTTAGAAACATTTTTTATCTAACTTAAACCTGAATTACACTCCAAAAAATACCCTTGATGCAATCAGTATAAAAAAGGAAATACTATGAATGCTACAACTATCACACAGACTAAGCAGGTAAAAGTTGAAAAGCTTTTTCATCGCGACAAGCATTGTCTTGCCATTCGGTTTCCAAAAGACAGATACCTGATCGATATAATAAAGAAAATACCAGGGTGTACCTTTAGTGCCACACACTCCTGCTGGTACGTGGAAGAAACGAAAGCTGCCTTTGATTCAATCTATACGGTCTGCAAAAGCCATAATATAAAGGTGGATTATTCGGCCATTAGACCAAACCAGAGTTCTGTTGCTCCAAAAGCAAACACAGCACAACCTTTAAAAAAGTCAGTTACAAAACGACTTCAACTACCTCCATTGTCTGACGAACATGTTAAGGCGATGCGAACGATGGAACAAAG
>JAYVBN010000168.1:0-3795 GCA_043750455.1 Bacteroidia bacterium
CAAAGTAAGGCTGGGTCACCCAACTTCAAAGAAAAAACCAATCAATCACTATCATTTTATGCGTTTTTTTTCAAACTCTGAAAAATCGCGGAACTCAGGTCAACCGTATCGATTTTTCTTCCCAAATTCATAACCCTATCTTGTATTCTTAAATTCAGTATTGATTTGAAAATCTACTTAGTTATACTCTTTTGCTTAATAAATATTCCTTGCTTTTCTCAATCAATTTTGGATAAAAAATTGGAAGGGGATGAGAAAGACAAAAGTTTAAGTAGCTACCTTCAAGAGGTAGAAAAAACCAACCAGGTTCGGTTTTATTTCTTAGAAGATTGGGTGAATGAGATCATTATTAAAGAAGGTTATCAGGGGTCGACACTGCGAGAAGTTCTGGATAATTTATTCCTTGGGTCCGATCTCAATTTTATCGAAGTAAATCCTCATGTTGTGATCCTTGTGAGGGATCCAACACTTGCCCTTCAACGGAGTGCAATCATAAACGATGCAAAACGTGAACAAAAAAAAATCGACAAACTCATTATAGGTACTTTTAATAAATCAAGTGCTCCAAAAACAGTAACCCTCTCTGGAACTATTTTGGAAACTAAATCAAAAGACCCATTGATCGGTGCTAGCGTTGTTGTTACCGACATTAATGTTGGCACAGTGACTAACACCGAAGGGAAATTTGAACTAAAAATTCCATCTGGTTCGCATGTGCTTAACCTAAGTTATGTCAATTTTGAGGAATCCGTTATTGACCTTGAGATTTATGAAACCGGAATAGCAAATTGGGAATTAGAAGAAAAACCAACGGTGTTGGAAGAGATTGTTATACAAGATCGATCCGCGCGCGAAATCACGACCAGTGGAATTGGCCAAACACAACTTAGTTTAAAAGAACTAAAAAAGGCTCCAGCACTTTTGGGTGAGATTGATTTGATTAAACAAATACAACTTCTGCCTGGCGTAACAACAGCAGGTGAGGCCGCCTCTGGTTTCAATGTACGAGGTGGCAGTGTGGATCAAAATCTTATATTATATGATGGCATGCCTGTATTCAATAGTGCCCATGTGTTTGGTTTTTTCTCTGCTTTTAATTCCGAGGCTATACGCGATGTAACGTTTTATCGGGGCGGGATTCCAGCAGAGTTTGGTGGGCGTATTTCGTCTGTATTGGATATACGATCCAAAGAAGGCTCATATGAAAAATGGGAGGGCAGTGCTGGCATTGGCATAATCTCAAGTAACGCGATGTTGAGCGGCCCGATCATAAAAGATAAAACTTCTATCGCAATATCCTTCCGAACCACTTACTCGGATTGGTTAATTAATACGATCAGAAGCAATTATATCGATTTGTATAAAAGTACCGTTTCCTTCTACGATGGCACGGCCAAACTCACGCATTTGTTTAGCAATAAGACCAAGTTGACACTATCTACCTACCTCAGTCATGATCAATTTCGATTAAGTGGAGATTCTACGTACCGCTGGGATACCATGATTAGCTCAGCCCGGCTTGATCATGAATTTACAAAGATTTTTACAGGTGCATTCACTGCCGGTTACGGTACTTATAGTTATGATGTTTTTGATAAGAATCCGCAGACAGGTTTTAATTTGAAATATAAAATTGCTTACCCTACCGCTAAGGCAGATTTTAATCTTAAGCTATCTAAACACAAGGTTGCCTTTGGTGTTCAAAGTATTTACTACGACTTTAATCCAGGAACGTTTGCCCCTTCTACACCAGAATCTGATAAGAAATATTTACAAATGGATTTGCTTAAATCTATTGAAACCGGATTCCATCTTTCGGATCAATTGGATTTGGGTAAGAAATTTCATTTGGATGCTGGCGTAAGGCTTTCTTTATTTCAAGCCGTTGGTCCCAGCGATGTCTTTTTATACACGTCAGGATTGCCGCGCGAAACACTGAATTTGATTGACACTGTTAGTTTTGCAAAAAGGGAAAAGGTAAAGCAATATTTTAACGTTGAACCTAGATTGGGTTTGCGGTATGAAATTTCTAAAGATGCATCGATAAAAGCTGGGTATAACAGAATATTTCAATATCTGCATTTAGTCACAAATACTACGGCCATAGCCCCGGTTGATATCTGGCAGCCAAGTGGATATTATTTTAAGCCGCAAATGGTTGATCAATTTTCATTGGGCTATTTTAGAAATTTCAAGGAAAAAAAATATGAAGCATTTGTTGAAGCCTACTTTAAAGAGATGCAGAATGTTTTAGACTTTAAAGATGGAGCGCAATTAATTTTAAATCCACAAATCGAGACCGATCTTCTCCAGGGAAATGCTCGTGCTTATGGAATTGAAATGCAAATTGCGAAAACATCGGGTCGTCTCTCGGGGTCGTTTGGGTACACCTATTCACGCTCTTTACGAACCGTTCAAGGGGTTTTTCCTGAAGAAACAATTAACGATGGAAAGGAATATGCTTCAAATTTTGATCAGCCTCATGTAGTGAACTTAAATTGGAAATATTCTATTTCCAGAAGATACTTTTTTACCGGGGGCTTTACCTACCGCACAGGCAGACCCATTACGTTGCCATTGTCAGCTTTTGCAGTAGAGAATTTTACCGTCTCATCATTCTCTGATCGAAATCAATTTCGAATTCCCGACTATCATCGACTCGATATTGGCTTTGTAGCTGAAGGTAATCACAAACGCAAAAAGATTTGGGACGGCACCTGGACTTTTTCTGTTTACAATGTCTACGGAAGAAAAAATGCATATAGCATATTCTTTAAAGAGGTTCGCCCTGGTATTTTACGTCCATACCGATTGGCCATCATAGGAACTGCGCTTCCATCTATATCCTATAGCATTAAGTTTTAAGAAAGAATTTCCATGACCAGCCGTTTCTTCTTTTCAATAATACTAATTGTTCTTTGTGCTGCTTGTGTGGACCGAATTATTTTTGATATCGGAAGTAGTCCTTCATTTGCTATTGTTATAGATGGCAGCATTTCTGATCAACCAGGACCTTATAAAATTCTAGTCACAAAGGCATTTGATATCGAATCAAAACAATCAATAAAGACCCCCATTTCTGTTAAACGTATGGTGATGTCGGATAACCTAGGCAATAGTGAAGTGCTCTCTGAGAGGGATCAGGGGGAATACCAAACATCCGCTAATGGAATAAGAGGCACCATTGGCAGGGCATATAAAATTCAAATTGAATTACTGGATGGAAGGATGTACGAATCCATTCCCGATACACTTTACCCTTCGGGCAGTGTGGATAGTGTATTTCATATTTTTAAAGTAGAGAAAACAACCAATGGTGCTACCAATTATGGTTTTGATGTTTTCTTCAATTCTTCTGCTGGAGAATTAAAAAATTATTATTTTCTCTGGAAATTTGTAGGAACGTTTCGGATCGATACCAATCCAGAACAACATACTGAACCTTTTGGAGAAGGCAGGATTCCAAAACCTAGACCTTGCAGTGGTTATATTTTTACAGCTGGTAATCTGGAAAAAGTGGGGGAATGTAAATGTTGCACCTGCTGGACAAATATTTTTAATACCGAGTTAGTGGTAAGCAATAACCAATTAGTAAAGAATGGTCGTTTTACAAACATCAAAGCTTCCTATGTACCCGTAAATCAATGGATTTTCAGGTATAAGATCTATGCCCAGGTCAATCAAATGAGTCTATCTCCGAATGCGTTTGCTTTTTGGAAAGCAGTTCAGTCTCAAAAAAATGCAACCACTAGTTTATTTCAACCTTTAACTGGCAAAATACCTGGCAATTTTATT
>JAYVBN010000169.1:0-2695 GCA_043750455.1 Bacteroidia bacterium
CAGAGCTAAGTAAAAAGCATGGCATGGAGATGTACCAAAAAGGTGATGAAAAACACGTAAAGGCAATGAACGAAATGCAGGGACTGATGAAATCTCCAGAAGCTATGAAAGAGTGGTATGATAAGAAGAGAAAGGATTATAATGAACTGCCTGAAAAAAAATAACAAATCGTTGATGAATCTCAATGGCACGTTGACGATGTGAAAGAAAAGACATTTCCTTGAAATGGAATTTAACAAAACAGCCTCCTTTAAAATTGTAAATACGACAAAGGATGACGTAAGGATAATCTTTTGGCTTTTTGATCAGGCTATCAATTTGCAAGGAGAAAAAGGCTACAAGGTTTGGGATGGAATTGATAAACCAGCTTTGAACACAGACATTGAAAATGGGCTACAATATAAAATTGTAGAAGGAGATGACATTCTGTGTGTTTTCAGCGTTCAGCATAACGACCCATTTATTTGGCGGGACAGAGACCAAAATGATGCAATCTATTTGCATAGGATTGTTGTCAATCCAAATTTTAAAGGGCAAAAACAGTTTGAAAGAGTTTTGAGTTGGGCTAAGCAATTTGTGAGACAAAACAACCTGCGGTATGTAAGAATGGATACCTGGGCAGACAATAAGAAAATAATTGACTATTACAGGTCATTTGGATTTGAATTTATTGAAAACTACAAGACGACAAACGCACCTGAACTACCGCTTCAAAACCGAAATCTGAATGTTGCATTATTAGAATTAGAAGTAAAATAAAACGAAGGTTAGCCACAAACCCGCTATTGACAGTTTTCAATATGTTGTTTTGAGATTGAAGAGCAGTCATTCGATCTGCTTTCGTTGTTAAGTATAAACCTGGCGCAGGTGTGCTTATCTAGATTCGTCTGATGCGAATCATTTCTTTTTTAACCACTGTAAAGGCTCCCAGTAATTCATCCTTTCTTTCAAGGAGAACCTTTAGTAATAACTCCGCTTTTTCAATGGAATATAATTCCTCAATCCGCAATAAAATTACACCTCTATTCACTTTCCTTAGTCTGTATACAAGTTCTCCGAAATCTTTATCCGAAGTTATAAGAATCCTATTATCTAGGTTGGCCGAATTTAAAACGAATTCATCCTCTTTGGAAGGAAATTCTTCTGAAACTGCACGTACATCTAACCCTTGCTGTCTTAAAAAATGAATTATTGGGAAGTCAATGCTTTCATCAGCAAGAAACTTCATACAGCTATTGGATAAATAGAGTCACCCTTCAGTGACTCGGCCGCATATGCCAATGCGGCTTTTATTTTGTCTTCGCTCAATAGAGGGTATGCTTCCAGAATATCAGAAAACGTAAAGCCGTGAGAGAGTTTTTCTAAGATAATCTCTACAGTAATTCTGGTTCCTTTAATAACAGGTTTTCCCATCATGATCTTAGGATTTACTTCAATATGATAGGGTAGTTCCATGGCCACTAATTTTATGTATGCAAATTTAAACAAAAATAGAACGGATAAGAAAGTCAAGCTCTAAGATGGATCTTCCAGGAATGTAAATTGAGCAGACAATTTAAAGGGTAAGCTTTTTAATGCAGCTTGACTGTTTCCACTCGTACCCCAATCGCCAGTACACCTTTAAGGGTATCCTGCCTTGTAGACTGCTCAAGCTTAAGTTTGTACTTACCAGGTAGTTTAAATTCATAATCGTTAAGTAATAGAAATCGATGATCATAAATATCGCCAAGGCTACTCGTGCCAAAGGGCACGCCTGTTTTTTGATCGAAAAGATCCTGTGTGTCTAGTTTGGATTGAAGTTCGTTGCCAAGAGAATCTTGTAGATGATATGTAACGAAGATTCTTGAATAAGGGTAGTCTAATGAATTGCGGACATTGTAATAGAGATTGTATTTCTTTTCGGGATCATCGATTCTGAATTCAAATTCCTGTGCTTCATTGATCTTCCAGGTGCGGTCTTCAAAATCATGATTGGTTTCGTAAATGCGGTTAGTCTCGCATGAGATAAGAACGGTTGTAAGTGCCAGCAGTATTAAAAAAGAAATTTTTAATCTCATCGAGAATATGTCAACTATCAATTTGATGATTCAGGATTGTTCGGATTGTCTGGTCTTGGCCGTTGATTTTGTGGCTGATTTGGATTCCTCGGTTGATTGGGATTGTTTGGTCGCCTTGGATTATTTTGATTATTAGGTCTGTTAGGATTCTGGTTATTGGATTTGTTGGGATTCGGATTGTTAGGATTCGGATTGTTAGGTCTATTTGGATTATTCTGATTAGGGTTCCGTGGGTTATTCTGATTTTTTGAATTTGGATTGTTGGGATTATTTTGGTTGGGGTTATTGGGATTTTGGTTGCGACCATCTCTACCTCCTCTTCCTCTGTTTTTATTCCTGTTTTGGTTGCCCGATTTGTCTTTGAATTTTTTATCCAGACTTTCAAGGTCGCGGTTTAAAGTAGACAAGGGTTCTTTTTGCGCAACAACATTTTCTTCAAGATTCGCAGGTTTTTTTCCCTCTTTATTTAATCTCAGAATTTCATTTACTCTATCTGCATTGATGGGATACCAGTTGTTGTCTTCCTTATATCCAAACCACATGATTTTGCGGAAGATATCTGTCTTTTGAAGTTGCGCTTCTCCTCTTTCTGTAAGCAGTGGGCTCTCTACTTTTGGAATATGCTCAAGGGCTTCCAT
>JAYVBN010000170.1:0-2933 GCA_043750455.1 Bacteroidia bacterium
GGCCCTGCATATTCAAATGGAGAACTTAATTCCATCTTGCCATATCCCGCAAGGCAAGCATCTACCCATTGTGTATAGTGGCCATCCTGGGCACCTGGCACGCGGGCTAGAGTTTGTTTTGGGAAAGTGACCTCTTTCATCCGGGTGGAAGGCAACAGCACTGGAGCTTTGCTGTAGTTAGCCATTATTTTTCCTTTTGTTCCCTCAAAAATATAACCGTTGCCACCGTCTCCTAACTCTTCATCTGGTAATAATTCTTCCGGACGTTTTGGAACAAGGCCACCATCCATCCAGGTAAATTTAACATCACCTTTTCCATCCTTGCGAGGAAATTTTAAATGGATGATAGAAGATGCCGGACAGCTTTCTGAATAATTCGCTTCCTTAAAAAATCCTTCCCATGCTGTTGTTGAACTGCATTCAACTTCGGTGGGATAATCAATTGGTAGAATACGAAAAGCCGCATCCATAATGTGGCAGGCCATATCGCCTAATGCACCAGTGCCGAAGCTCCACCAGCCGCGCCAATTGAACGGAAGATAGGCGGGATTGAAATCCATTTCTTTTACTGGGCCAAGCCACAAATCCCAATCTAGTTCTTTAGGTATTTCATGCTTACCAGTGGGTGCAGGAATTCCTTGAGGCCATACTGGGCGGTTAGTCCAGGTGAGTACATTGGTGACATCGCCAATTAATCCTGCATCTACCCATTCTTTGGTCGTGCGAACATGATCAGCAGAAGCAAATTGATTTCCCATTTGAGTTACCACCTTATATTTCTTTGCAGCCTCTGCCAGTATGCGTGCTTCATAGATATCGTGGGTTAGCGGCTTTTGGCAATACACATGTTTGCCACGTTGCATTGCTGCCATGGAGGCCACGGCATGGGTGTGGTCAGCGGTAGAGACCGAAACAGCATCAATATTTTTTGCTTCCTTGTCCAACATCACACGAAAGTCCTTGTAATACTTTGCTGCTGGAAAGTTCTTTTTCGATGCAACTGCCATACGGTCATCTACATCACACAGAAAAGTAATTTTGGCTTTAGGATTTCCTTTGACTTTTCCATCTGGGCTTCCTGCGAAACCAGTAAGGTCACTTTCTCCTTTTCCGCCTACGCCAATACCAGCAATGTACAGAGTATCGCTTGGTGCAATGAATCCATTACCGCCTAGGACAAATCGAGGCACAATAGTAAATGCAGCCGCTGTTAAACCAGCAGTTTTTAGGAAATCCCTTCTTGATACTGTCTCTACGCTTGGAATATTTTTTTTCTTAAATGGCATACGATTATAAGTTATGATTTAGCTTAAATACATGAGAAAAGTAATCGGTAATCTGGTATTCGGTAATCAGACTGATCACCGATTACCGGTTACTGATTACCGTTTAAGTACCAAGTGACCAACCGCTTCTATATTCTCTCTTCACAAACTGATTGGCATCATCGAAGTTTGTGATCTTCATATTTGGTCCATCCCATAATAATTTTATAAACCTGCCGGGATAATCAAACTGATCTGGTCTTCCTTCTGGACGAGGTTTGCGGATATCGTAACTGCGGATAGCAAGATTGCCCATGAGCAGTCCTTCCGTAAGTGGCCCAGCTAAATCAAATGAAGAGGATAATTCTGTTTTTCCATAACCCGCCAGACAGGCTTCCACCCATTGTGCATAGTGGCCGTTGGCTCCATCTATAACTCGCCTATAAGTTTGAGGAACCGTAACTTCTTTCGTTCGTGTGGTTGGAAGCAATTGAGGATTGATACCATACGTGCCACACATCATCTTGCCTTTTGTACCAATCATGATCACACCGTTTCCACCATCTCCCATCACTTCATTTGGTCCTAATTCTTCGGGGCGCTCTGGCTGAATGCCGCCATCCATCCAATGGAATTTAACATTTGGCTTTCCTGCTTTTCCGGCATACATCATAATGATGTGAGAGGAGGGAGGACAACTTTCTGGAAAGTATCCTCGCTTGGATTGATCCACATACACACTTCCTACACTGCATTCCACTTCTGTGGGATAGCCAAGACCAAGCACGCGGAAAGGAGGTTCAATAATATGACAAGCCATATCGCCTAATGCACCTGTTCCGTAATCCCACCAGCCACGCCAGTTGAATGGCACAATCTTCTCTACATAATCTTTGGAAGGGGCAGTGCCTAGCCACAAATCCCAATCAAGTTCTTTAGGTACTTCTGCTTTTTTATCCGACCATGGAATGCCTTGAGGCCACACAGGGCGATTTGTCCAGCAATAGACAGTATGTACATCGCCAATTGTTCCAGCATCATACCATTCGCGCATTTGCCGCACACCGTCACCGGATGCGCCTTGGTTACCCATTTGTGTGACTAACTTATTTTTCTTCGCTACTTCTGTGAGCATACGTGCTTCATAGATGTCATGCGTCAAAGGCTTCTGCACATACACATGCTTGCCTAATTGCATAGCAGCCATCGCTTGTACCGCGTGCATGTGATCTGGTGTGGATACTGAAACAGCGTCAATGCTCTTGTGATTTTCATCGAGCATTTTTCGATAGTCCTTGTAATATTTTGCTTTTGGAAAAGCAGCAATAGTCTTGGCAGCTCTACGGTCGTCAACATCACAGAGAAAAGCAATGTTGGCCTTACCACTTTTTGCAAAATTTGCAATGTCACTTTCTCCTTTTCCCCCTGCGCCAATGCCAGCAACGTTAAGCATGTCGCTAGGTGCGAGAAATCCCTTTCCGCCCAACACATGACGAGGAACAATGGTAACAGCAGCAGCTGCAACGCCTACTGTTCTTATGAAATTTCTTCTGCTTACTTTTTCACCAGAAGGAGGCTTAATTTTTTTTAGTGGCATATTTTTGTAATTTAATTATTTTAATAAATTCAAAATTCAAAATTCAAAATTCAAAATTCAAAATTCAAAAT
>JAYVBN010000171.1:0-2120 GCA_043750455.1 Bacteroidia bacterium
AGAAAATTATGTGAAGAAAGGCCTGTTCTACAAATCAGTTGTGGAGGATGGCTCTGACATTATTTTCGTAGTCGACTATCAGGGTAAAATCCTTTACCACAATTCTTCTGTCAAAGAGACACTTGGATATAAATCAAAGAGCTTATTTGGTAAAAATTTCTTCAACTTCATTTTACCCGAATCGCTTCCTTCCTTTAAAATAAAATATCAACGCAGTACTAAGAGGCAATATCAAAAATCGATCGAGTTTCAATTTTTATGCAAAGATAAATCGTACAAGTATCTGGAATTCAATTCCATCAATCTCAACCAAAAAAATTTATCGGCAACAGAAAAAATAGAAGGCTTGATTCTAGACTGCCGCGATATTACGGAACGCAAAAGAGACGCAGCAGAACTCCTGCAAGCCCAAAAGACGAAAGATCAATTCCTTGCGAACATCAGCCATGAGATACGGACGCCCATCAATGGTATTGCAGGCATGGCCACATTGCTAAGTCAGAATCCAAATCAAGATGATCAGATCATTTATTTGAATGCCATAAAAAGCGCTTCCGAAAACTTGAAGGTTATCATAAATGACATTTTGGATCTTGCTTCGATTGAATCTGGTAAACTAAAATTTGAGCGAATTGGGTTTAACCTGAAAGACGCACTTGCTTCCCTTGCTAACATGTTCATGCTTCAGACCAATGAAAAAGGTATATCGATCACTAGCCAACTGCCCAAAGAAGCTGATAAAATTCTAATTGGCGACCCTGTTCGTCTCAATCAAATACTTATCAACCTAATTAGCAACGCTGTTAAGTTTACACATACAGGAACAATCAATATAAATTGTTCTGTTCAGAAAAAGGAAAGGCAAAAATGTTATATGCGATTCGAAGTCATCGATACAGGCATAGGAATTCCTTCCGATAAATTAGCAACAATTTTTGAAAGTTTTAGCCAGGCAGATGCCAGCGTGACACGCAAGTATGGTGGAACAGGTCTTGGCCTCACTATTGTAAAACAATTAGTGGAGCTTCAGCAGGGAATAATTTCTGTAAGAAGCAAAGAAGGTAAAGGGTCATCCTTTGTTGTGGTTATCCCCTACCAAACTGGAAAGCAAAAGGACATTGCTGAGATATCCAATCAAGCCAAGAGGAGTAAATCGTTTAGAAAAAGTCTCAAGAATTTAAATGTGTTATTGGTAGAGGATAATGACATTAACAGATTATATGCAATTAATATTTTGAAAACCTGGGATTGTTCTGTTGAGACTGCTGAAAACGGTTTTGTGGCATTAGAGAAATTAAAAAACTCATCCTTTGATATCGTTTTGATGGATATACAAATGCCGGTGATGGATGGTTTTGAAGCAACCAAAGCCATACGTAATGGTGTACTGCCCAAAAGTGAAATACCCATAATCGCCCTTACCGCCAATGCCACCAGAAAGGACATAGAAAAATGTTTGGCCGCAGGTATGAATGATTGCATTGCAAAACCATTCACACCAGATGAACTACTTAGGGTTTTATTAAAATATAGCAAACACAAAACTTTATCAAAAAGCAAAGTGCCCGCCATTCCAAAATCAACTGTCGATTTGAATTACCTGAAGCGAATCTCGAACGATAATCCGAAATTCATTCAAGAGATGGTTGGTACTTTTGTGAAGACGATGCCTGAAAACCTTAAAGAAATAAAACAACTAGCTAAGGCTAAATCATGGAATGACCTGGCCCGCGTGATTCATAAAATAAGACCTTCCCTTACACTGATGGGTTTACATCTTGCAAAAAAGTTATCGCTTCAAATAGAAAACGAAGCCAAAAACAATCCAAGGGATATGTCCTTAAAGGTTGCGAAATTTTTCGATATGATTGAACTGGCAATACGAGAATTAAGGGCGATCAAATCCTAATTTCTGTTCATGATCACCAGCTTTTGGTAAACCACTGTTTTTCCAGGGCCGGTGATGATAACGAAGTAAACTCCGTTTGCTACACCCGAAATATCCACTGGCTTGCGATTATTAAATGCATCTTCAAAATCTCCCTTTTGAACAACTACACCACGCTGATCAGCTAGCTTCCATGAATATCCTGTTACTGACCCTGTTGGCAATTCAAAAT
>JAYVBN010000172.1:0-5529 GCA_043750455.1 Bacteroidia bacterium
TAAATAATTTACTAAATAGTGTGGCTTTACCCCAAACTGTTGGATAAGTTTCTTTTCGCCAGGCAGAAAAGCAAGATTGATTATAAAAGAGAAACCAATTATTTCCCCCTTCAACCTTCTGATCATATTACCGGTAGCACCAGCCGTGCCTCCCGTTGCCAACAAATCATCATGCACCAATACTTTACAACCAGGGGTAATTGCGTCTTCATGCATTTCGATTGAAGCCGTTCCATATTCTAAGGAGTATTCTTCGGAGATTTTCTGATAAGGAAGCCTTCCTGCTTTGCGAACAGGAATGAATGGCACACACAACTCTTGCGCAATGAGCATCCCAAAAATAAATCCTCTTGCCTCCACAGCCGCTATGGCCTCAACACCCATTGACCGATAGTGGTGGCCAATTGTTTCAACTACCTGTTTTCTGACAATAGGTTCTGCCAGCAAAGGAGTGATATCTTTAAAAAGAATTCCTGGCTTTGGGAAATCCGGAACATCGCGTAATAAAGATTGAACTGTATTTTCAAATGTCATGATACAAAATATAAATTTCAACGAAGTACACCGTATCCAGTCATAACAAGGATTCACCTTTCTGATCAGGTGAAACAATTTTTCCGTTTAATATGACCTGTTCTATCAGACTTGCACCAAAGCTATAGGGTAGAAATGACACTGAAGGCATAGGCTTGGTAATAAATACATTTGCCACTTTACCTCTCGTAATACTTCCATGCGTGGGGAGAAGTTCAAGAGCATACGATGTGTTTATCGTAGCTGCATTGAAGGCTTCCTCCGGAGTCATTTTCATTTTTAAACACGCTAATGAAATCATCAAAGACATATTACCACACGGTGCGCTTCCAGGATTATAATCAGAGGCAATAGCAAGAGGCAAGCCTGAGTCAATCATCTTGCGGGCCGGAGGAAAAGGTAGGTTCAGAAAAAAAGCTGCACCCGGTAGAGCGGTTGGCATTGTTGAAGTTCCTTTAAGCAAATCTATTTCTTCATCACCCATATTTTCCAGGTGATCCACACTGATCGCACCAGTTTTTACACCCACCTGAACTCCACCCGAGCGGTGTAATTGATTCGCATGAATGCGTGGCTTCATCCCAAATTTTTTTCCTTTCTCTACAATGGTCTCCGTCTCTTCAACTGAAAAAAAGCCTTCCTCACAAAAAACATCAATGTAATCAGCCAGGTTTTCTTCGGCTACTGCCGGAATCATTTCTTCAAGCACCAACCGAATGTAGTCAGCCTTTTTCATTTCCTTCGGTACTGCATGGGCACCCAGAAAGGTAGTCTTTACAGTGAGCGGGGTTTCTCTTCCAATTCTTCTCGCAACACGAAGCATCTTCAATTCATCTTTTAGTGTAAGTCCATAGCCACTTTTTATTTCTACTGCACCTGTACCATTGTGAATGATCTCGTTCACTCGGTGCAAAGTCTTCTCAACCAGTTCATCTTCGCTGCACGCTTGCAGTTTTTTTGCTGAGTTAAGAATACCTCCTCCTGCAGCAGCTATCTCTTCATACGTGGCTCCTTTCATTTTCATCACAAACTCCTCTTCACGACTGGCTGCAAAAACAAGGTGAGTATGAGAATCCACAAAACTTGGAAAGACAAATCGACCGGAAGCATTTATCGATTTTGTTGCGTTTGTGGAAGACAAAGAACTCATCCCACCATAGTCTTTGATCTTGCCATTTTCAATCAAGAGATAAGCATCTCTAATTATGGGCAAATCTGCCATAGAAGCACCAGCAAGAAAAGAGGGGGTGTAATCACGAACTTGAACAAGGCCTTTGATATTAGTGATGAGAATATCATGACCCATACAAAAAAATTACTTGCCGAAAGATTCTACTTTGTAATCCAGGTTTGTTCCGAAAATAGGAAAACTAATTTTAAAGAGGGCAAAAACAGATTGGCCTTTGATGCTCGGGCGATATCCGATTTCTCCACCATATGCCCAACTCAGTTGGCGATTAAACTTTCCATCAATTCCCAATCTGAACCCCAGGAGGTTTTTCTTTATTACATCAATTGAATAAATGTTATTGTTGTATAAAATATCATCCACCTTAAGACTTGGGGCAATTAAGACATCAAAGAAGAGTGTCATCATGCCATCATCAAGTGCTTCTTCATATTGGTCAAAACTTACAGCCATATTTCTTATCCATGACATAGATCCACCTAAGTATATATCAGCTGAGTAAACGTTGCTAAAAACTTTAAAGTCCCTGGTCTTGGAAGTTACAGGATCGGTAATCGTTAAGGGTAAACCAACATCTTCACTGTTTCGGAGCGCATCATTTGTTAACCCCTGGCTCGTGAGAGCTCTGCTTATGTCTGTTGTGCTGTTCCAGATAATGGAACCAAGTCGGCCACCATATATTTTCCTTACTTTACTTGGTACTTCTGCATTCAAAGGAACCCGTGATGCCCACTTATCGCCTTTATAACTACTTTTAAATAAGACCATTTTAGTAGTTGAACTTGTCTCAAAATCTTTGATATGATAGGTGCCGCCAAATTCATAATAGTTATAAATTTCCGGCTTATTGTCAACACTACTATTTGACTTGGCCAACTCGCGGTTATAATCATAAAAACTACTACTGTATGTTTTTCTAAAGTGAGCTTTAAAATCAAATTTCTGCTTCAAATAATAGCTGGCCTCCACACCAAAGCCCGCATTAACATTTGTTGCAAAAAGTTCTCCATAGAGAGGCTGAAACCCGATAAACAATTTGTTAACAGAAGCAGGTTCGTCATAAAGCACTTCATACGTGACTGCTACTTTATCACTGCGGTCCTGGCCATCGGCCAAACGAACCCCAAGTATTAAAATGCTTATTGATAGAAAAGTACTTGCCTTCATATTAGCCATTTCAATTCTGCCTGCCTGCAGGTGGGTTTAAAGGTAACAAAAAGTAATGTATTTACCCGATCAGGTTCAACCGTAGCCAGCCCTGTTAGAGATCAACAAAAGGAGAAAATTAATGAAAGCTATCATAGGATGTGTTATGGTGTAAGAATTTTCAACTTCTTAAGCTTTTATATGTATAGAAAGGACTTGCGGTTGAACTAATCAATCCCCTTCGGCCAATATTGTCATTTGACCATCCTTAAAGTAAACAAAAGGTACATATTGATTGTCTCGAGCCCCATGAAAATCAAATCCTGAAGTAAAGTAGCCTTCAATTCTATTTTGTTTACTCAGCTCCTGCTGAAAGTAGACCCCATTTCTGTTGAGCGAATGACCAACGAACATCATAAATTCAAAACCAACCTTAGCATAGCTGAAATAGTCCGATGAAAATGAACCATGCTTTTGAATAAATTTTCTTCTAAAATCCAGGTAGTTGAGATTATTGATTGGGGTGAAATTGGGAGCAGCCAACAGAATGTGAAGGCGTTCAAATTTTTCGTAGCTCACATCTCCGCTAAGCCAATTTTCTGAACCGATAATTATCGTAGAGTCGTTTCTTGTTTCTACGCTGCTGATTACTTTGGTATAAATTAGTGGGTTATCCGATGCCACAAAAATACTTCCGATACTATCCTTTTTTAATGTGAACTGTATAGCATTCTTAAATTCATCGCGTTCGGTGGCTGTCGCTAGGGTGCCAAGTATTCTGGACGAAGTCTCTCTATTCAATTCTTCAGCCAATACTATCCTCATCCCTAATTCTGTGGCACGCTTCATGAACTGAAATGCCACAACAGAATCTTTCACATTTTCACCAAAGTAAACAACACAGTTCTTATTTTTAATTCTGGTTGCAGCTATCTCGGCCGACTTAATTCCAATGGTTTGATAGCTGGGCTGAAACAACAAGGCAAAAGGATTTTCTTCAATAAAATCTGAGTTGTTTGAAACTGGGTTGATAACATTAATCTTATTGTTAATCGAAAATTCATGAACTTGTTTTGACTCGTCAAGAGAAAGTGGCCCTACTATCAGGTCACTAGATTTCAATTCATCGGTTTCCAAAAGTTTCTTTAAAACATCTGGGTTTCTTTCGGTGTCATAAGCTAACAAGTCAATATTAATTCCTTGAGCAGTCAAGGTATCCAATGCCAGCTTCATACCTTCATACAAGTCCAACGTAAACTGGCTTCGCTTCTTTTTAGGAGTTGGTTCCAATGTGCTTGCCAGAAAAGGGAAAAGCAACGAAACCCGATACCGGTCTTTCTTAATAGACACCGGAGTTAAACTTGAACTAAATTCATCGCGCGAAAATTGAAACCTGGTGACAACCTCATCTAACAATTGTTGATCCTGCTCTAAATAAGGTTGCAGACTAATGGCCGATGCCAATGCATAACCTACCTCTTCATCTTGCGGATGCTCTTCCAGCATCATACGCAAAATCTCCACATCAGTGATGTCACGGAGGTAATTTGCCTTCATCGAATTCATATCAAATTCAAAAGATGCGCTTACGATCTCATCTAAGAATCTCATTGCCTGAAAATATTCGCGTTGGTCAAAGTAAATTTTAGCAAGCCAATAATTGATTTCATCTTGCTGATCCCATTCCGGATAGAGTCGCCTGACTAATAATAACATCTCCTTGGCTACGGCAGGATACCCTTGTCTTTCTGCTGATATCGAATAATAAAAGGATGCATACTCAGTATAGGGGTTATTCTTATCATAGGGAATCAATGCTTTGAAAGCCTCCATCGCAAGGTTATAACTTCCTGCATCAAAAAGATCTTTTGCATGACTATACTGACGCTTGAAATCCTGTGCGTTTACCAGCACTGGAATAAAAAATAGAGTCAATATATATAGATACTTTTTCAAATGTACATTAGGTATTGGGACTTGGGTGTTTGGACTTAGGCATGAGACTTTGAACTTGAAACCTGAAACTTGTAACTTGTAACTACTTACTCCCACTCAATTGTTGCCGGTGGCTTGGAGCTAATGTCGTATACCACTCTATTCACTCCTTTTACTTTATTGATAATGTCAGATGAAACCTCGCTCAAAAATTCATGTGGCAAATGCGCCCAATCGGCAGTCATGCCATCAACACTTACTACTGCCCGAAGAGCAGCTACCTGCTCATAAGTTCTTTCATCTCCCATCACACCAACTGAGTAGACAGGTAAAAGCATCGCACCAGCCTGCCAAACTTTTTCATATAAATTATGCTTACGCAATCCACTGATAAAAATGCTATCCACCTCCTGCAATATCCGTACCTTTTCAGCATTGATCTCTCCCAAGATACGAATTCCCAATCCTGGTCCAGGAAAAGGATGGCGTCCCAGGATAACAGGATCAATACCTAATGTTTTTCCAACCAGTCTCACCTCATCTTTAAATAGCGTATTGAGTGGCTCCACCACTTTCAATTTCATCTTTTCCGGCAAGCCGCCTACATTATGGTGCGACTTGATTGTAGCCGAAGGTCCTTTCACCGAAATCGATTCGATAACATCCGGATAAATTGTTCCTTGTCCAAGCCATTTGACATCGCTGATGAGGTGCGACTCCTTATC
>JAYVBN010000173.1:0-5154 GCA_043750455.1 Bacteroidia bacterium
GACTCCCATGGAAACATAGCTCCTTTATATCCATGACTGAAAGCATTCTGTTTGGCTGCGTCCAATCGTTGAAAGCGATACTCCAACAATGACTTTGCCATCTCAGGCTTTAGTGCTAGCAAAGGCGGATACATCCACAACTCCGTATCCCAAAAAACGTGACCATTATAGCCAAGACCCGATAGCCCCATAGGTGACAAACTGAAAGCGGTGCCTTCGCGAGCGAATGAATACAGATGGTAGAGCGCAAAGCGCACATCGCGCTGAGCCTGCAGATCACCTTCAATTACTATATCACTTTTCCACAAATCATCCCATGCTTTTAAATGAGCATTCATTAACCTGTCGCGACCTTCTAGCATCGCATAAATAGTTAATCGCTCAGCTTCATTGTGGGCATCAGAAATATGAGCTGAGGAAATCACGGATCCCACTACGCAAAAGCTAAACTTCTCACCAGCTTTCATTTGTTTTGTGAATTTGGTTAAGTGCATACTATAGTCCCAATCTTCGTGAACGAGTGGAGGAATCTCGTTCTTATCAAAAATAAAACTGGTTGACGCAGCTACAGTATGCTTACCAGACGGGCTCTTCCCAACCGAAGTCATTAAAGGAATTTTAACATGAGGTCGGTCAATAACCGCATACATATTTTTAACATCGCGAAGGATATCAGGTGATTCAATCACACTTGCAGGACTTACCATCACATCTTTCTTTGCTTCAATTTCAATAATAGTAAGCGCACTAAATGGCAAATGCCGCAAAGCCGCTAAAGAATGCTTGACATGAATTTTATCTTGAAAGTCGAATTCGGTAATCAGCAACGCCTTCTTCATATCTAGATATTGTCTGAAGCCGGTTATATTTTTAGGTCCAATGCGTTGGTTATCTACATCCAGATTCATATTTATGAAATTGAACCCTTTCAAAATATTATCAACCCGTCCTCTGCCATATGTATCAAACGCACCATTAAGCACAACATCTTTCACCTTCATGGGTTCAGGTGATGAAACCAAACCCACTATTCCATTCGCTACCGTCACACCATAATAGTTAGCAGGATCAATATTCTTTGCTTCAATGATCCATGGGCTATCCGATTGGCCATAGCAAAAAACAGTAACTAAAATTAATAGAACAGTGCTTACATGATGTTTCATATTATCTAATTTTAAATGCTTTGAGACTGCCATTGTTCTGTGAAAATAGGTAAACGCTTTCGTTTTTCGAAGTTCGAACCGCTGCGATGTCTCTGCCTTCTCCACTCACAAGCAAACCTGATTCAGAATTTGAAATAGCAGAAAAATTACCCTTACCGTCACCTAACATGGTTAAACCAAGTCCGGCATCATACCGCCCAAAATCCGGCTGTGTTGAGAATAAGTTGCCAATAGCAACAATATCCAAATGACCATCAGCATTTAAATCATCTACACAAAATGAAAAGATTGGAAAAAATTGAGCTTCAGTAGGCAAGTTATGAGTTGTAAATTTTCCATTGCCTTCATTTTGTAGGTAAACGGAGGAAAAAATGTAAGCGTCCTTGTGAATGAAACTTTTTAAGTCATCTTGTGAAAGAATATCAGCCAGTTTTACAGTCTTGTAATTTTCATACTTAAGAAATTTTCTCTTTAAGGATGGCACTTGCTTTACAAGTTGATCGCGCGAAAGAAATGGATATTGAACGCCACTATTGTAATACGTAAGAATCTGATCAAGGCTTCCATTTTTATCGATATCGCCAATAAAAATACTTATCGGTTCTGTCAAACTTGCGCGCAACCTTGAGTTAAGTCCAAGATTACCAGCGATAATGTCTACATCACCGTCCTGATCAAAATCTCTTGCAGCAATTGTATTCCACCACCCATTAGTATTCAATAAATTATACTGTTCAGTTTGATCCTGAAAAACGCCAACCTCATTTTGAATTAAGACCGTAATAGGCATCCACTCTCCGACAACAACAAGATCCGGCTTTTTATCATTATTTAAGTGAAGCCAAATCGCATCCGTTATCATGCCCAATGCTCCATTGTTTTTTCCCTTTCCTGGAATAAATTCCGAAGTCTTATCTGCAAATATTCCCCTTCCATTATTTATCAAAATAAAACTATTTGGGTCTAGACCATATTGACCAGTCAGCACCCTACCTCCAATAAACAAATCAATATCTCCATCTCCGTCAATATCCGCTGGTTCAACGCATGATGCATTCACAAAAATATCAGGAATGCTTTTCTCTGATTTAGTGAATCTTCCACTTCTATCATTTAAATACAGGCGAGGCTTCAAGTTTTTATCCAGGCCATAAAATTCCTGACCACCTCCTACCACAACAAGATCTAACGATCCGTTTCCATCCGCATCAAAGAAGGCGGACGCCACATCTTCTGCCAAAGAATCTGCTGCAATACTTGGCTGGGGTGATGGCTTAAAATCCCCTAACCTATTTTGTTTAATTAAACTACCTTGTTGGCCAGATGCTCCACCAATAAAAACATCGTCAAGCTTATCACCATCCACATCACCGACAGAAATTTTTGGCCCTTGATTGGATAACATATGTGGAATAAGCCGCTCACCATCAAACGGAATAAATGCATTTTCCTCATGCTCGAATTGAATATTTTCAACTTCAGTGAAAAGAGTTGTCGGCTTATATGGCTTTGTGTAATCCCATGCTCTTACCGATTCAGATTGTCTTACTGTAATTGTCTGATTGGGTTGTACCGATTTTAAAGTTTGAAATTTACCACCTGGCCAGATAATGGAGACTGAATCAATTATATTTATATTACCAAGTCCAACATGCATCAAATAATCACTTGAGGAAAGCCATCCACGTGACGGCATTTGCTCTTGAACTATATTTCCCTTTTCGGTATAAACAATAATTTTAGTTCCAATACCGAAACTGTTTTTAATGTTCCCCTCTAATTTGAATTTCACAAAAAAGGATGAATCTGCAGTCAAGTCATTTCGATAAATCAATGCCTCTCCATTGATCCTATTTACTACTAAATCTAAATCTCCATCATTATCAAGATCGGCATAAGCAGCACCGTAGGAAAGGTTAGGCTCACTGCCAATCCAATCTGTTGACACATCTTTAAATGTCAAGTTGCCGTTATTGCGGTAAAAATAATTTGGAACTTCTCCTGAAGGCATTTTTTCAATGAACTGCTCATCAGAAGCTAAGCGCTGCACAGAATCGCCCAAAATAAAATTAATATAGTCCAGGTCATTTGGTCGTTTCACAATTCCATTCGTTATAAAAATGTCTTTGTAGCCGTCATTGTCAAAGTCTGCCAGTAATGGTGACCAACTCCAATCAGTAGCTTCAATTCCCGCAAATGGAGCAATGTCTGTGAATCGGAGTTTGTTCTCAGCAACCTTGCCTCTATTTAATTGGAGCGTATTACGTGCCAGTTGATAGTGATAGCCATACGAAAGCTTAAACTGTTGTATCTCGTAAGCATCTTCGCCCACAGATAATTTTATTACTTCTTCTGACTTGGGAAGCATGTCAAGTGTAAGTATATCCGCCCACCCATCATTATTAATGTCACCGATGTCATTTCCCATTGAGAAGCGGCTAGAGTGGGACAAAGAATTTTCTAATTCCTGCTTAAATGTTCCATCCTTTTGGTTGATGTATAAATAATCGTTCTCGTTAAAATCATTAGACACATAAATATCAAGAAAGCCATCATTATTCAGATCCGAAACAGACACTCCTAAGCCATAGCCAATATGACTGCTCAGGATTCCAGCTTGCATGGTGACATCGCTAAAATGCGTGGTACCTGTTTGGGTTAATTCATTTTGATACAATCTGTCACCGGCCAAAGAATCAGTTTGATAACGCAACATCACATCTCCATAGGATCGCGCTGTATGAACTGAATGATTGAGCAGGTACATATCAAGATCGCCATCATTGTCATAATCAAAAAAAGAGGTTTGCGTTGAGAAACCCTTAAAGCCAAGACCAAACTCTTCGGTATGATCAGAAAACGTTAAGTCACCATTGTTTATCAACAACTGATTTCTACCATCAAAAGTCTTGTAGTTACCAACCCCACAAATAAAAATATCCAGGAGACCATCCGCATTTACATCAGCCATGGTAGTTCCTGTTTTCCAATTTCCTACACCAGCCACTCCAGAACTTCTCGTGATGTCTTCAAATTGAAGATTACCCTTGTTTAGATACAACTTGTTTGACTCTTGATTTGATGTGAAATAGAGATCAACGAGTCCATCGTTATTTATATCTCCAGCCGATACTCCTCCCCCATTATAGAAGTACAGATATTCTATAATATTAAACTCATCGGTATCGGTTAATTCATTTCTAAAACGAATATTTGACTCTGATGAAGGCACACTATAAAAAAGTGTTGGATTGACTTTCTTCTCATTTGAGTTACAGGAGAATAAGCATAAAATAAGTACTGTGCCAAGTAGAATATTGCTCTTAAAAAATAATTTTAGAGCCACTTATTTTTGCTTAGTCGTGTAGGTCACTATTGAATCGTTGTTGCGTGATACCAGAATCAATCTCTTCTTCGCAGAAGATATTGAAATGATATCCCTTACCTCACCATCTATGCGAATACCAGATTCTGCCGCTGAGCGCGGTTCAAAATTTCCTTTGCCATCACCCGCCAATAGCAGGCCGTAACTTGCATCGTAACGACCTACTTCTGGCTTTGTTTTGTGAAAATTACCTCCCAGTAGAATGTCTTGATTTCCATCGACATTAAAATCGGCTATCTCTATTCCATACACTGGAGAAAACTGTGCTTCAACTGGAAGGGCTTTCACTGTAAACCTCCCAAGTCCATCATTTATAAGAATACTTGTTGATAAAATATAAGCGTCTAATCTAACAGCGCTCTTCATCTGTTCTGGTGTAAATATGTCTGTTACAGTCTGATTCTTATAGTTTTCATACTTCAGGTACTTCTTCTTCAAAGCCGGTATCTGGCTTACCAAATCGTGACGCAAAGCCATTGGATAACTACTATCTCCATTGTAAGTGCAAACAAGTTGTTCGATTGTTCCATTCTGGTCAAAGTCATTGACGTACATACTTACTGGTTTTTCCACCGATGCTCTGAACCTGGAGTTAAGTCCGTG
>JAYVBN010000174.1:0-2806 GCA_043750455.1 Bacteroidia bacterium
AAATTATCTGAAAGCCTAAGTGCAATAAAAGTGCGCTTGAATGTCCTTGGTGAAATTGAGGCTAAAGGAGAAGAGTGTTTTTAGTAAAAAAACAAATGCAGTCAACCGCAACATACCATCTCTACACCCACGGCTTTGAGAATCTTTTTCAGTCGGAAGAGAACTATCGGTATTTTTTAAGGCGGTATGAACATTTTATTCCTTCGGTAGCTGATACGCTTGCCTATTGTTTCATGCCTAACCATATCCATTTTCTTATTCGCGTAAAAACGGAGGCGGAGATAGAATCAGCTTTTAGTCTGGAACCACAACTGCAGCAACTAAACTAAATTTACAACCAACACTTAAACCCACTATGCCCACAAAAATATCCTCTCAAGGCAAATGTATTTTTTGCCAGAAAACTTTTCCGAAAGTAAGCTTCACGCGCCACCTCCACACACACCTGGCCGAAAAAGTGATGAGCAACAAACCCGGTAAATCGTTTCATATAAAAATAGAAAACGATCCACGGTGGGGCAGTTCACCTTACTTCCTGCACCTGTGGGTAGATGGTAACGCTACATTACAAAAAATAGATACGCTGCTGCGTCAGATATGGCTGGAGTGCTGCGGACACCTGAGTGCCTTTAGCTATCCGCAACAAAAACAAATCAGTCCGATGAACTTTATGCAAGCTTTTGCCAAAGGCAAAATACAGTTGGGTGAGCAAGGCGAAATAGCCATGAACAAAAAGGCCGGTCATATTTTTCGGGAAGACCTGAAGTTGAAATACGAATACGATTTCGGCAGCACCACGCAATTACAACTCACCGTTGTAAAAGAATTTAACGTAGCGGCAGACCAACCCATTGTACTGCTTTCGCGCAACGAACCACTCGCGCTGCTCTGCGAAACGTGTGGCCAAAAGCCCGCCACAGAACTATGCAGCGTGTGCCAGAATGAAAACATGTTTTGTGAAGGTTGCGCAAAGAAGCACGCTAAAAAATGCAAAGATTTTGCCGACTATGCCTCCATGCCCGTAGTGAACTCTCCGCGTATGGGTGTGTGTGATTATCAGGGAGGCATCATTGATATAGAAAGGGATTAGGTAGATTTGATCTAACCACATAAGTGTTTATCGCCAAACCTTAACCCAAATGGAACCTGGCAAGTCTTACCATCTCTATACCCACGCCAACGGCTTTGAAAACCTGTTTCAGTCGGATGAGAACTATCGGTATTTTTTAAGGCGGTACGAACATTTTATTCCTACGGTAGCGGATACACTTTCCTATTGTTTGATGCCTAACCATATCCATTTTTTAATACAAATAAAAACGGAGGCGGAATTGGTATCTACTTTTTCAAACCTTCAAGGTTTTAAAAACCTTGAAGGTTTAAGTCAAGAGGAAAAAGAAAGCGAAATTGAAAAAAGAATATCAAAACAATTCAGCAACTTATTTAACTCGTATACCAAATCCTTCAACAAAATGTATTCCCGCAGGGGCAGCCTCTTTATCCCCACCTTTAAACGCGAGGAGATAACCAGGGACAATTACTTCACCAACATCATTCTCTATATTCATACCAACCCTGTTCACCATGGTTTTGTTAAAAGCATTGTCGATTGGCCGTGGAGTTCTTATCAACTTATACGAGATGGTTCGCCATCTTTTATTAAAGGCGATGAAGTAATAGCGTGGTTTGGCAACCGAACCGAATACGAAAAAATCCACCTGCAGCCGATTGACGTAAAAACAAAATTGGACATGGATTTTTAATAAGACCTTCAAGGTTTTAGAAACCTTGAAGGTCTTATTATTGAAGGACTTGACTAAAATGTTAGGCTATGATCAAACGCACCTTGTACTTTGGCAACCCCGCCTATCTTAGCACACGGCTTGACCAACTGCTGGTGCGCCTGCCCGTAGTAGAAAAAAATCCTGACCTGCCAGAGAGTTTTAAAAAAGAAGCTGAAGCTACCATTGCCATTGAAGACATTGGCATTGTCATTCTCGATCATCAACAAGTCATCATCAGCCAGGCACTTTTAGCAAAGCTGCTCGACAACAATGTGGCTGTTATTACATGCAACCACACTCATCATCCTACCGGACTTCTTCTCAACCTGGAAGGTCACTCCCTGCAAAGCCAGCGCTTTCAGGCGCAGGTAGAAGCGAGCGAACCGCTGAAAAAACAATTGTGGCAACAAACCATCAAAGCAAAAATCAGAAACCAGGCGGCTGTGCTAAAGCAGCAAGGCTATGAGATAGAAAACATGCTCCACTGGGCCGACAATGTTAAATCAGGTGATCCGGATAACCTTGAAGGTCGCTCATCGGCCTGGTATTGGGCACATCTTTTTAAACCCAAACTGGATTTCATCCGCGACCCTGTAGGCTTGCCACCTAATAATTTGTTAAACTATGCATACGCTATAGTTCGCGCCACTGTCGCGCGATCGCTGGTGGGCTCAGGACTATTGCCAACACTCGGCATTTTTCACCGCAATCAATACAATGCCTATTGTCTGGCCGATGATGTGATGGAACCGTTTCGCCCCTATGCCGATCAGTTGGTGGTGCAGATGGTGATGTGCGATGCGCCTTATGATGAACTAACTCCTGAATTGAAAAAGAAAATGCTTGGCTTGCCTGTGCTGGATGTAACCGTGCAGGGCGAAACCAGTCCGCTAATGGTGGCGGTGCAGCGCACAACAGCCTCACTGGCACGATGTTTTTTAGGTGAAACCCGTAAGATCATTTACCCCGAGTTATAAAAGGGGTTTTTTCAGACCTCCAAGGTTTTAAAAACCTTGGAGGTC
>JAYVBN010000175.1:0-17283 GCA_043750455.1 Bacteroidia bacterium
AACGGTGTAGGGAGAATTATCTCTAGTAAGATGTAACACTTTGGTGGATACATCCTCATAACCAATGGAGCTAACAGAAATGAAATAAGTTCCTGGCTGATCTAATCCAATTGAAAAAAGACCCTTCCCATCGGATACCTGACCCTGAACAAGTGAAGAATCTGAACTACTTAATAACAAAACACTGGCGTAAGAAACGGCAGATCCATTATCATCATGTACTAAACCTTTAACTAGCAATTGAGCCTGACCTAAAACTGGCAGGCAAAATGCGGCAAACGTTAAAGCTTTTTTCATGAGGATTTGCGGGATTAATGCAAAACTGCTTAACAATTGAAAGAACAGCCATCAAAATTGAGTCAATTGCAATCAAAATTGAGTCATCCACGCTGTTTTGCAAACCAGGCCGCGGTTGTATGATAGTGTATTTTGAAACACCGCGTAAAGTATGAGGGGTTTTTGAAACCTACCCTCTTAGAAGTTTCACGAACGGTATACCCTGCAGAAAGAACTTTAATTGAATGTTGCAGTCGACATTCTTTAATGAGATCATTGATAGGTGGTTTCCCCAATTCCTTTAATTTCCTGTTAAGCGTACTCTTGCTTATCTCCAGTTCCATTGCCACCATCTCGGCATGTAAATCACTATTGGCGAGATTAGCATCAAGAAAGGTTAGAAGTCTTTTATAGAAAAGATCATTAGTGTGAACCCGCTTTTTCATGATTGGGTTGAGTAAACCCAGATTATGCATTCGAAAAAATAGCCACGACCTTCAGGTCGTGGAACAAATGAAAACAAACCAAAAGGGCTTTAGCTCAAATATAATTTTGGCTAAAGCCAACTATTTTCCTCTTCATTTCCCCGACCTGAAGGTCGGGGCTATTACATAATCTAGGGTAAACAAATACAGATTACCCTTGAGATAACGCTGCAAGATATCCTCAGAAGAAATTGCAAATGATCAATATTGAGTCAATCACGATCAGATTTGAATCAAACCCTTGTGTGACTGAACTCTGAAGGCGTCTGTCCGAACTGTTCTTTAAAACACTGCGCAAAATAAGAGGAACTTTCAAAGCCTACCCGATAGGCCGCTTCGCTCACGCTGTGCCCCTCATTGAGAAGCTGGATTGATTTCTGAAGGCGGTATTTTTTGAGGAAATCATTTACCGAAATATTGAGTAGTACTTTCAGTTTTCTATTCAATGTGCTTTTGCTCATGGACATGGCCTCCGCCACGGTTTCCACATGTAGTTTTGTATTGTCAAGGTGGGTATCCAGGTAGGCTTGTAACTTAACCAGAAAAACATCACTTACCTGTTGTGTCTCCATCACTGGTTTTTCAGGTAACAACTTTTCCTGAAGACGCTTTCGCATGTTGTATTGAAGCTGTAATTGGTTTCGTATTCTCAACTCAAGCTCATAGAGATGAAATGGTTTCGTCAGGTATTCATCGGCTCCTGATTCCAGTCCTTCAATTCTTGATTCATGTGCGGCTCTGGCCGTAAGCATAATGAAATTGATGTGACTTGTGCGCGAGTCTTTCTTTGCCTTAGTACAAAGTTCAAAACCGCTCATGCCTGGCATCATCAAGTCAGAGATTACTATTTCCGGAAGTTCTCTTTCAATTAGGGTCCAACCATCCAGGCCATTTGAAGCTTCCAAAATATTCCAATTAGCGGCAAGAGATTCCTTAACAAAGGAACGCAACTCATCATTATCGTCTACCACCAGAATCAGAGGAACATCATGATCAACTCCTGGTACTATTTCTTCTCCATTGATTTGAAAGTCATTGATAGAGGTTACTTCCCGAGCCGCGGGAATTTCTTTCAATTGTTCAATCGCTATTTCTATGGTGAACACAGTCCCCTTATCTTTTACACTGGTTACGTGAATGGTGCCGCCCATTAAGCTGATTAACTCTTTCACCAATGAAAGTCCGATACCCGTACCCTCATGCTTTCTTGTGGCTGCGTCATCCGCCTGATAAAATCGTTCAAAAATTCTTGGTAATTCTTCTTCCTCTATGCCTACTCCAGAATCCTGAACCTGAATTTTAATGCGTGTAGCATGGTTAGGATTATTTCGCTCTGAAGCCAGGGTGACAGCAACCGTTCCCCCGGGAGGCGTGAACTTAATAGCATTACTCAATAAATTAAAAAGCACCTTCTCCCACTTCTCATGATCGAATAGATAACTACCCGTTACATTCGCATTAGAAAAAGTCAAGGCAAGTTTCTTTTCAGTTGCCTGAACATAAAAAGAACTGACGCAGTGTTCTGCAAAAACATCAAACTCACCTACTGTAGAATTCAAACGCATCTGACCGGCTTCTAACTTGGCGATGTCTAATAATTGATTGACCAAACTCAATAACTGATTAGCGTGGCGATAATTATTATTCAATAAGGTATGCGCGGTTGAGGATGGAATAGAAACATTTTTTAAATGTTTCTCCAGCGGAGATAAAATTAATGTAAGCGGAGTACGAAATTCATGGGTGATGTTGGAAAAGAACCTTGTTTTCGTTTCGTCTAATTCACGAAGGCGCGCAGCCTCACGAATATTAAATGCAGCATCCTGTTTGGCAATCAATCTCTTTTTGTAAGCACGCCAGTAAGCACGCACAACCAGTGCTATAACCAGAACATAAAACGAATACGACCACCAGGTGAGCCAAAAAGGTGGATGCACCACAATGGCAAGTTTGCGAATGGTAGGACTCCATACGCCATTTGTATTCGATGCATTAAGTAGCAATGTGTAATCCCCGTCCGGCAACTGAGCAAATCGAATCGGCCGATCGGCTTTGGTACTTACCCAGTCTTTGTCATAGCCTTCTAACCTGTATCGATAGTTGATTTTTTCTGGTGCGTTGAATTGCATCGCGGCTATTTCAAATGCGATCGTATTATTGGCATAAGAAAGATCGAGCTCATCAAGCTGATTGATGGGCATAGGCAGAATAGTGGTATCGACACGGTGATCTACCAACTTTTCATTCACGGAAACTTTTGTTATCAAAACTTCCGGTGCGTACGTGTCTTCACTAAAATCGCTTGGATCAAACACCGAGTACCCTTTTGTTCCACCCATTGCAATGCGGCCATCAGGAAGCAACAAATCATGGTGCCTGTTGAACTCGCTTTCGATCAGGCCATCGGCTAGCGAATAATTGGTAAAGGTTTCCTTAGCTGGATTGAATCGTGAGATACCTTTATTCGTACTTATCCACATATAACCAAGTGAGTCCAGCACAAGGCTATTAATCGTGTTGTTGGGCAAACCGTTTTCAGTAGTATAGGTAGCCAGCAATTTGTTATTTCCCTTATCCCATTTATATAATCCGCCTGTAATCGTTCCTATCCAAAGTATGTTCTTTTGGGTGGGATCATGACTGAGAACATTCGTGTAATACTTCCCATGAGGTTGGATGGTTCTAATGAGTTTGCCTTCTTTAAATTGATGAATTCCGTTCTCTTTAGTGGACACCCAATATGAGTTCTCATCAATCAACATATCGCTGATAGGGCTGGATGAATTATCATTTATTATGGGAGTGCGGGCTGGCAGCTCAATTTTGTTAAGAAGAGGCGGCCTTGAAAAATCAGACCATTGTCGCATGAACCCACTTTCGTCCAGTGCCCATATGTTTCTATCGGGGCTAAGGGAAATCACATTATTCTCTTTCCCTCTGTAGACAACCTCCAGTGATCTGTTTTTAATTTTTGTTACCACATGATCGAAAGGGCCTTGAATTACTGTTTGATAGTAAAGCACCAATGTTCCTTTCTCGGGATAGGTATACCGGGCAAGATAGGCGTTAAGCCTATCTACAGTATCCCTCCTGATAACCTTAGGATTTACCTTGACTTGATCTACTAACACATCGGTAATAAAATCATGGTGATAGGTGTGTGATTCAAAGGCTGGTGTTAGCAAATTAATTTTATACAAGCCGTTTGGATCTGTGCCCACCCATAAGGTGTTGGTGCGATCAATGAAGATACATCGAATAGCAAAGATCTCTTTGTTCGTCCATAACAAAGTAATACTATCATCATCGTTCAAACGGAAAATGTGATTCTGGTATTCAAAAACCAAGCGACCCTGAACGTCTTTGGTAGTTGATGAGAAGTTGAGCTTACCTAAAAAGAGATGAGTTACGGTGATCGCTTTTAGGTTTTCGTTTGCCGGATTATAGATAAGAATTTTATCTCCTTCCAACACGGCAATGCGTCCATCTTGTAAATGAAATAGTTTTGGTATGAAGGTGATTCTTTCGGGATCGAATTGAAATTCAGGAGGAAAAACAATGCTCTTAAAATTCTCCCAACGGTCATCAGAAACCTGCAGTCCCTGGCCTGTCAATAACCAAAGTCTAGCGTTACTGTCTTCACTGAAAGCACAAATGTTATTTTCGCCAAAATCACTTTTCTTTCCTAAGAATGTTCTAAGTCTTTCTTTTGATGGATCCAATAATTCCATCAGGAGTTTCTGATCCAGCGTGCGATCATATTCTCCATTCTGCAGCGGGTCTTTAGACATCTCTTTGCCTTGGGGAATCAGGATTTTTTTAGACCGGGTTATTATGAACGTGCGAGGATCAATTTTATTAAAATCGTCTTTTCCGTTTAGTACCCACAAATTATTTTGGCTGTCTTTGAAAAGTCCGTCTGTTGTATTGGAAGAGAGACTGTTGCTATCTCCGGGTTGATGCCTGAATGTTAAAAATTCTTTTCCATCATACCGCGCCAAGCCGTCTTTGGTGTTTACCCAGATGAAGCCATCGGCATCTTGTGTGATGCCCGTTACAAGATTTTGTGGCAAACCATTGTCGACATCAAACTTCTGAAAGTTGGAATAGAGAGGCTGCTGAGCGAGTAGCCCAGTATGAATGAAAAGCAGAAGTAGCCAACTATGCTTCATATCAAATTCGATAAAGTTAATAGAATTGACTGATTCTATAGATATCCGATGGAAGTGACGGAAACCTACTCTACCGTAACTGACTTCGCCAAATTTCTTGGCTGATCAACATTACATCCTCTCAGCACAGCAATGTGATAAGAAAGAAGTTGCAATGGTATAACAGTCACCATTGGCATGAGCTGTTCTAATGTGGCAGGAACCTCAATTACAAATTCCGACATCTTTGGAATGACAGAGTCCCCTTCAGTAACAATAGAAATGATTCTTCCCTTGCGGGCTTTTACTTCCTGTATGTTAGATACAATTTTTTCATACGAGCTATCTTTGGTTGCAATAACAACCACTGGCATTTCCTGATCAATCAAAGCAATAGGGCCATGCTTCATTTCCGCTGCAGGATAACCTTCAGCGTGTATGTAGGAAATTTCCTTCAGTTTTAATGCGCCTTCTAAAGCTACTGGAAAATTGTAACCACGACCCAGGTATAAAAAGTTTGGAACATCCTTAAAGGTTTTGGCGATCACTTGAATCTGCGCATCAAGTTTCAGTGCTTGCTCCACTTTAGCTGGGATATTTTCCATCTCCACCAACATCTCGTGAAACTTCTGTTCCGTGATAGTCCCTTTCTTCTGTGCCACTATTAAGGCAATCATACTAAGCACGGTTAACTGTGCAGTGAACGCTTTCGTACTGGCTACACCTATTTCAGGTCCTGCATGTGTGTAAGCCCCTGCGTGTGTTGCTCTTGGAATGGAAGAACCTACCACATTACAAACACCAAAGATGATGGCGCCTTTTGATTTAGCTAAGTCAATTGCAGCAAGCGTGTCGGCCGTTTCTCCTGATTGTGAAATAGCAATCACCACATCGCCTTCTCGGATGACGGGGTTGCGATAACGAAACTCGGAAGCGTACTCTACCTCAACTGGTATTCTGCAAAATTCCTCAAAGAAATACTCGGCTACCAAACCCGCATGCCAGGAGGTGCCACAGGCAACAATCAGAATGCGATCGGCATTAACTAACTTATTCAAATATTCGCGCAAGCCGCCAAGAATTAATCGGCCTGAGGAAGAATCCAATCTGCCTCTCATGCAATCTTTTATAGAACGCACTTGCTCATAGATCTCTTTGATCATGAAATGCTCATAACCACCTTTCTCGATGGCCTCCAGTTCAATATCTATAGTTTGAATATAGGGGGTGAGCGGAAGATTAGCGGTGTTCTTGATTGTCAGCTTTCCATTATTGACAATTGCGATTTCCTGATCGTTGAGATAGACTACTTCGTTTGTGTATTCAATAATCGGTGTGGCGTCTGAGGCCATAAAGAACTCTCCTTTCCCAACTCCAAGAACCAACGGGCTTCCTTTGCGTGCCGCAATCAAAAGATTGGGATCTTCGAGGGACATTACTACGATGGCATATGCGCCAACTACTTTAGTTAGGGCCAGTCTTACAGCCTCATCAAGCGGACAGCTTTCCTTTTCTTTAATGTCTTCAATGAAGTGTATAAATACTTCCGTGTCAGTATCACTCAAAAAAGTGTGGCCTTTCTTCAAGAGATCTTGCTTTAGCGAACTGTAATTTTCTATAATGCCATTATGGATGATGGCCAATTTTTTTGTTGCCGAATAGTGAGGATGCGCATTTTCATCATTGGGTTCACCATGCGTGGCCCAACGTGTGTGCCCCATGCCAATGTGACTATTTAAGTCCATGCCTTTGGTGAAGGCCTCAAGCTCAGAAACTTTTCCTTTCTTTTTGTAAACATTCAAGCCCTTGCTATTCAGCAAGGCTATGCCTGTGCTATCATATCCACGGTATTCAAGTCTCTTAAGACCTTTTATAATTACCTCCTGAGCCTGGCGATGGCCTACATAAGCGACAATTCCGCACATGGTTATTTTTTTTCAGGTATTGCAGATGTATAATATAATTTGAGTTTGATGTTGTTATTCAACACACTTCTGTTTACTGTTTTGTTAAATTGAGTAATGCGAGGAACAAGTGCTACATAATTTATGCGCTTTGCGCTATTACGGGCGCCATATTGCACCTGAAAAAATTGAGTTAGAAAAGTATGTATTTCAAAAGATTGGTTAGCCGAGGGGTACGCAACTTCCGAATCGTCTCCTCTAATATCAATGGTGCCGTTAGCATTAAATTCCGCTGCACCAGAAGAGTAATAAATCGACTGTAGTTCCGTGTCAACTATTCTGGTAGTGGCACCATTTATAACAGTATCCTGATAATACAATTGAAAAAAATTCTTGTCCGTAATTGCCCTGAACTGAAACTGTGGCGGAAAAGCAAACTCACTTTGCTCTCCCTCTATTACGAGTTCTGCAGAATTTAGAACAGCATTCTTCACAGTATCCATGTATTTAAAATACTCAGTGAAGTCAAGCTTTGTAAGCATACCTATCCCTGATTCAGTCGAGCGTTTATCATCAACCGGATAATAGTCTTTATGAGCCTCAGTCAGTCCTGATAAAGGTGTTCCTGAACGATCTGCAATAATTGAGCTATACCCAACCACAGGATTACTTGCCCCAGTATAAGGGTTGACATGCGGATACAAGAAAAAATCAATTGATTTCTGGGTTCCAGCTTCTGTATAGTAAAGTATCAGTTTTGTATCTGTTGCCGCAGAAAAGCTTCCCGTAATTCGGGGATTAATGCCAATCACCTTGTCCGAACTTCCATCTGGAACAATAGCCAGTCCTTTGTATTTTCCTGTAAAGTTTACGTAGTCATTTTTAGTGCCTTCATCACTTCTTACTGTTTCAAAAAGGTTAGATCCAAGGCTGCCGCTTAATACCATCCTGAAGTTGGTGACCTTGTCATTTGTTGTTACCCCATCGTTATTGTCAGTTATGGCCTGTTTATACTCCGCGGGGTTAACCGTAAAAGATTTTCCGCCAATTGCATTTGGATTATACGCAAGGGTTGTTGAGTTAAAATAATCTCCGTTGTTAACGGTATCTATAAGTTCGTGAACCGCTATCCGCTGAGTCGAAATGGCAGAATTTCCGTAGTGGTAAAAATCCGTTTTCAGTTGCAATACAAGTGAGTCGTAAACGGCCGCTAACCCAATTGTAAGGCTTGTAATTGGAGGTCCTATTTGGGTGTAAGCCTCTGTACGTATCCTGCCAAACCGATCATCCGCGTACTGACCCATCAATAGACGTTGGTCGCCATCTTCAATTAATGGGCTTGAATTTAAGATATTATAGGTGATGATCTTATCAAAGAGAACAACACTAGATGGAATGTTTACTTCAGCATACGTAACCCTAAATTTAGGATTAGGTGTCTTGACACCAATTGTACTTACGTCTTCTTCACAGGAGAACAAAACGACTAATAAAAGCAATGATAATCCAGCCCCTCTACCCCACCAATTCATTGTAAAGGTTATAGAACGATTCTGTATAGTTGTCGTCTTTCTCGATGTTTTCAATTTTCTTCTCTTTGATCTTCTTAACTAAACCTTCCAGCTTTTTATTGTCCCCGGCAGTAGAAACTACATCAGCATATTGTGCGCCCAATTTGATGAAGCCTTCGAAGTCGGCTGTCTTCAGGTGACCCAACATGTTATCTTCAATGTCCATCATTCTTACCTTACCCATCAGATCACCCTTAAATTTGTGGGTGAAGCTATTGTTATAGATGGTGAATACGGTCTTCGCATTTTTAAACAGAGGATCATTTTTATAGGTTGTTTTTAAATACAACGGTATAAAACTGGTAATCCAATCGTTGCAATGAACAACATCGGGCGCCCAGCCTAATTTGCGAACTGTTTCAATCACACCCTTGCAAAAGAAAATAGCGCGCTCGTCATTGTCTTCGTAGAACTTATTTTCCTTATCGTAAAAAACATGCTTACGATGGAAATAATCCTCGTTGTCGATAAAATATACCTGTAGCTTGGCATTAGGTATGGAGGCTACTTTAATAATTAAGGGCTTCTCTTCATCTCCTACGGAAATATTAATCCCAGATAGTCTGACAACCTCGTGTAATCTATTCTTGCGTTCATTGATCAATCCAAACCTTGGCACCAGAATACGAATCTCCATGCCTCTTTCTTGCATAGCCTGAGGCAGTTTGCGAACGAATTCGGCTACCTCCGTAGTTTGCAGAAAAGGATTGATTTCGCTCGCTACATAGAGAATACGGATTTTTGACATAATCTTAGATTTTTAACCCTGAATGGAAAATCGAGCGACAAAAGTACTGAAAATTCACCCCGCATTCAAGTGTACTTAATTTATAAGGTCTATCTTTGCGCCCCTCAAAAACTGCCTTTTGATGGTTATTTTCAAGGAAATTGAGCCGTTAGGGGCTTTTTTACACAATAAAAGAGTTGAGGAACATTCCATCGGATTGGTTCCCACTATGGGGGCATTACACCAAGGGCACCTAGAACTTGTAAAAGCATCCAAAAACGTTAATTCCCTTACAGTTTGCAGCATTTTTATTAACCCAACTCAGTTTAATAACCCGACAGATCTGGAGAAATACCCAAGATCACCAGACCAGGACATTGTGCTTTTAAATTCAGTAGGGTGTGATGTCCTTTTCTTTCCAGACAAAAAAGAGATGTACCAAAAGTCAAGCACACTTACGTTTGACTTTGGAATGTTGGATAAGGTATTGGAGGGAGAGTTTAGGCCAGGTCATTTTAGCGGGGTTGCCCTGGTCGTTTCAAAATTATTTAATATCATAAATCCCACCAGAGCTTATTTTGGACAAAAAGATTTTCAACAATTCAAAATAATAAACCGATTAGTGGAAGAACTTCATTTCAATATTGAATTGATTTGTTATCCAACATTGCGTGAAGCGGATGGATTAGCGATGTCGTCACGGAACCTTAGGTTAACTGGTGATCAGCGCAAAACCGCACTCATCTTTTATAAAGCATTGATCTTTGCTACGACTGAAATAAAAAAAGGGACAGATTTAAAATTCATAAAAGAGAAGGTTAGTAAAATGTGTTTACTGGAAAACGATGTGCGGCTTGAATACCTTGAGTTTGCCGATTCAGAAAACTTAAATCTTTTAGAAAACGTTACCCATGCAAATCAGTTAATACTATTGATTGCTGGTTTTGTGGGGGAGATTAGATTGATTGATAATATGTTTGTTGAAGACTGATGCGTATGAGAATTGAAGTTCTGAAATCAAAAATTCACAGGGTAAGAATTACACAAGCCGAACTACACTATGTGGGCAGCATAACTATCGATGAGGCTATCATGGATGCTGCCAATATTATAGAAGGTGAAAAAGTGCAGGTTGTTAATATCAATAATGGTGAGCGTCTCGAAACGTATGTTATAACCGGACAGCGGGGATCTGGCACTGTTTGTTTGAATGGTCCTGCCGCCAGAAAAGCTCAGGTTGGCGATATGGTGATCATTATTTCCTACGCATCTATGGAATTGGAGGAAGCTAAAAAATTTAAGCCTACTTTGGTGTTTCCCGATCCGGACAACAAACTAATTTGACTATTGGAAGCCCGACTAAAATCCTTACTCCAGTACGTAATCATCATTCTGATTACCTCAGCCTTGATTTGGGTATCTTTAAGGGGTTTAAATGTTGGCGAGGGAAACAAAGCGGATTTTCTGTGGCAAACCTGGGAGAGATCGGATAAAGGCTACCTGATATTGATGGCTGTAATCGCCATGGCCAGTCATTTAATCCGCGCAATAAGATGGCAGATGTTGCTCGTGCCTGTCGGGTCTACTGTTGGTCTTGGAAGTAGTTTTCTTTCGATATTGATCGGCTACCTTGTTAATTTGGCCATTCCACGAGGCGGAGAAGTTTCGCGTTGTTACAACTTATACAAACTTGAAAATACTCCGCCCGAAATTTCTTTTGGAACTGTTGTGGCGGAACGGGTTGTTGACATCATATTTTTGGTCTTATTGATTGGAGCATCTTTTTTTGCCGAATGGGATAAACTCACCACCTTTCTTTCATCCCTTGGAGTTTCGGCAGATGGCTTTACTGTTTCTCCGTGGATAATTATTGGGGCACTGGCCATCATCGGTGGCATATTTCTTTTGTTCTTTCGCTTTCGCAAAAATGAAAAATTAAAAAAGATACTGGTAGGTTTCAAAGAAGGGCTGCTGGCTGTGTTTCAATTAAAGAACAAATCGCTTTTTATTTTTTATTCACTCGCCATTTGGGCTTTGTATTTTTTAATGAGTTGGGCCGTCATCAAAGCTTTTCCAGAAACAAGTACACTAGGCTTTAGTGCGGTGCTTACACTTTTTGCACTTGGTACAATTGCCATGACTGTACCACTTCCGGGTGGAGCCGGATCATATCACACCATTGTTCCGTTGGGGTTAGTGATGTTATATAACTTACCAAAGCCCGATGCCATCGCATTTGTATTTGTATTTCATGCCTGGCAAACTTTGCTCATGATCGTGGCGGGAGTTGTATCTTTAATTATCAGTTACCTCATCATCCGATGGAGAAAACCGGAGATAAAATAAAAAGTTTACCGCAAGCAAAAGATCAGGTAAGGGGATGGAAATCTCAAGGCAAGAAGATTGTCTTTACCAATGGATGTTTTGATCTTCTTCACCTGGGCCATGTTGACTACTTGGAAAAGGCCAGATCGCTGGGTGATAAACTAATTCTTGGGCTTAATTCCGATGATTCCGTAAGCCGCTTTAAAGGCCTAAACAGGCCAATTCAGGATCAAATTAGCCGTTCCAGGGTATTGGCAGCCTTGCAATTCGTAGATCTGGTGGTTTTTTTTAATGAAGACACACCCTTAAATTTGATTACGGAAATTCAGCCCGACATCTTGGTGAAAGGCAGTGACTATTTGGCAGAAAATATCGTTGGCGCAGATGTTGTGAAAAGGAATGGCGGAGTTGTAAAGACCATTGAATTTATTCCGGGTTATTCCACTTCAAAAATTATAGAAAAAATTAAACGAACATAAAAACAAAGAACTATGGGTGCATTAATAATAGGTTTATTCTTTATGGGAATCGGTTGGATGGTGAGCTCCAGGCTGAAGAGTAAATTCAAGCAGTATGCTCAAACTCATTTAACAAAAGATCTTACAGGAGCTGAGATTGCACGATTGATGCTAGCCGATAATGGGATCAAAGATGTAAAAGTCATTTCTGTTGAAGGTCAACTGACAGATCATTACAATCCTTTAGACAAAACAGTTAATTTAAGTGAAGGCGTTTATCATGGAAGGAATGCAGCTGCAACCGCTGTTGCCTCACATGAGTGTGGCCATGCCGTGCAACATGCCAATGCCTACGCCATGTTACAGTTGCGGTCAGCTTTGGTTCCTATTCAGAACGTGAGTGCCAAAGTGTTGAACTTTATGTTTATCGCTATGATCTTCGGTTCTCTATTTGCATCGAGTATTCTTCCTTATAAAACAGCTTTACTGATTATCATTGTATGTTATGCCATGTTTGCACTTTTTGCTCTGATCACATTGCCAGTTGAATTTGATGCCAGTCGTAGAGCTTTGGCGTGGGTGAAAACAAGAAACATAGTTACACCTGGAGAGTATGATATGGCGCAAGATGCTTTGAAGTGGGCTGCCATGACATATGTAGTTGCTGCCATTGGTGCTGTCACGATGCTGGCTTATTATGTAATGATTTATCTCGGTGGCGACCGCGATTAAAAAAGAAGAATACAATCCATCATTAATACCAAACGTATAACTTTACAAGCCTGAGGATTTTCTCAGGCTTTTTTTATTTCTTGAACTCCTCAATTAAAAAATTCTTATGAATTTCCAACTTACCGAAGAGCAACTGGCGGTGCAGCAAGCCGCTCGTGATTTTGCAAATACCGAACTCCTCCCCGGTGTAATTGATCGCGACACGCATCAGAAATTTCCGCAAGAGCTTATAAAAAAAATGGGAGCCTTGGGATTCATGGGTATGATGACTGACCCGAAGTACAATGGTGGTGGTATGGATACGATCTCGTACGTGCTTGCCATAGAAGAAATTTCTAAAGTTGATGCATCGGCTGCTGTGATGATGTCCGTTAATAATTCCCTGGTGTGTTGGGGGCTGGAGCGATTTGGCTCAGAAGAACAAAAAGAAAAGTATCTTAAAAGACTAACAACAGGAGAAGTGATAGGAGCATTTTGCTTATCCGAACCTGAAGCTGGGTCTGATGCCACCAGTCAACGGACAACGGCAGAAGATAAAGGAGATTATTATTTAGTGAACGGTACAAAAAACTGGATCACCAATGGTAGCACGGCAAGCGTTTATCTTGTCGTTACACAAACTCATCCTGAGAAGAGACATAAAGGAATCAATGCAGTGATCATTGAGCGTGGGCAGGAAGGTTTTGTGGTGGGAAAAAAAGAAGATAAGATGGGAATAAGAGGATCAGATACTCACTCACTGATGTTCACAGATGTTAACGTCCCAAAATCTAATCGTATCGGTGAAGATGGTTTCGGATTTACCTTCGCCATGACTACATTAAATGGTGGACGGATTGGAATTGCATCACAAGCACTTGGTATAGCTTCAGGTTCGTACGAGTTAGCGTTGAAATACTCCAAAGAAAGAAAAGCTTTTGGCAAAAGTCTGTCTGAACATCAGGCTATTCAATTTAAACTTGCCGACATGGCTACAAAAATTGACGCTGCCCGCCTGCTCATTCTAAAAGCTGCCTACCTCAAAGACCAGAAAAAAGATTTTGTGAAAGCTGCCGCTATGGCAAAGTTATTCGCCTCAGGAATTGCACAAGAAGTAACAACTGAAGCTGTTCAGATACACGGTGGATATGGCTATGTAAAAGAGTTTCATGTAGAACGTATGATGCGCGATGCCAAGATTACCCAGATTTATGAAGGCACATCAGAAATTCAGCGAATGGTTATCTCAAGGGAACTGTTGAGATAATCTGTTATCCGTAATCGGGTCATCGGCTTCTAAAACAATTACTAATCACCGATTACTTCGATACAGATTACCATTTAAGTAGGCCGCTTATGCTTCCACCTCTTATGGCTCCAGAGCCAAAATTCCGGTTTCTTTAAAATATCGAATTCAAGCATACAGGTAACCCTTTCGGTAATCTCACCATGGTTAGTTTGAGTTGGCCGATCACTCACGTCTTCAAACTCGAAACTATAATACCCACGTCTCTCTTTATTGATCCGGCAAAAGACAACTGGATAGTCATATTCCTTCGCATATTTCTCTACACCAAAAAGCACACCCGTATCTTGATTTAAAAAAGTCATCCAGTGACATTTGTCCGCGAAAGGTGGTGATTGATCAATCCCAAAGACAGTTGCCGTTAATTTGCTTTTCTCTGATTCAAAAATATCTTTTACTGCTTTAGTGGATATCATTCTCAGTCCATACTTGCTTCGTGTCGACCGCATTTTTTCATCAAAATATTTGCTTGTAAACGGTTTGTATATTGCTAAGGCGTCATGTTTAATCATTGAAGCAATGGCTACAGCAAACAATTCCCAATTGTTGTAATGGCCGCCCGCAATAATAACACTCTTCTTTTGGTCAAAATATTTATTTATTCCCTCAGGATTTTTTAATACCATTCTACTACGCACTTGCATTTCTGAAATAGAAAAAACCTTAAGGCTTTCCAGTGTTAGATCACAAAAGTGGCGATAGTATTTCTTAGCGATCTTAACATGCTCAGCATTTGTCTTTTCAGGAAAAGAGTTTTTTATGTTTTGTAAGACGACTTTTTTCCTATAGCCAACCAAATAATAAATAATGTAATATAAAAAATTGGATAGCCCGTACAGAAACGGATAGGGTAATAATGAAATAGGAATTATTAATCCGTAATAAAAAAAGTTGTTGAGAATATTCATGAATAAAAAATGAAGCTCAGGCGAACTAGTTCCTTGCTTCTATACTTTGGTTCCAGTCGTATACCCTATCAGAAATTTCAATAAGTATATCAGGATTTTTCTCCAGAGCGTTTCCAATAACAATCATATCAGCACCGGCCTCAAGTGCGGCAATCGCTTTTGCGGAGGTATTTATTCCTCCTCCAATTATGAGGGGAGTATTTACAGCCTTTCGAACAGCACTAATCATTTTAGCGTTGATTTCCCTTTCTGCGCCACTTCCAGCATCAAGATAAATGAGTTGTAAGCCCAACATCTCTCCTGCCAAAGCTGTACATGCGGCAAGCGAATACTTGTCTTCCGGTATTGGAGTGGTGTTGCTTATATAAGCCACAGAGGTAACCTTGCCCGAGTTGATGAGCATGTAACCTGTTGGCATGACTTCAATCTTATTGTTTTTAAGTATAGGTGCCGCAATGACATGCTGGCCTATGAGTAAATCTGGATTACGCCCTGATATCAGCGACAAAAACAAAATAGCGTCAGCTCCAGGATCAAGCTGCATTGAATTTCCGGGAAAAAGAACAACAGGAATACTTACTTGCTCCTTAATCTGATTCACAACTTCTGACAAATTAGTGGTTGTAATAAGGCTACCCCCTACAAAGAAAAAGTCAATACAGTTTTCACTTGCCAGATTAATTAGATGATTAAGGCGAGAAGGGTCATCTGCCTTATCAGGATCAACTAGAACCGCAATAGATTTTTTACCTATGCGGTGTCTTTCTTTTAAACTATCAAGAATTCTCATTCTTACGCTTCCTTGACTCCAAATATTCCATCAACATGTCTTTTGCCAGATCTAGCAAGACCAAGGTTGCCTGGTTAATAACGCGCTCTCCCATTTGTGAAATAACGGAAGGTGCTGAAGGCTCAGAAGCTATCACTTCGTCCTCTCCATTTTCTAGTTTATTTTCCTTTGCTTGCTTTTTTCTAGCTTTTGTTTTGGTTAATTGACTTATAGTTAAATAAGTAAGCGCAAGAGCTCCTCCGATTATTAGCGCATTCTTAAGAACCTTTTCTGTCTTATCGGATAGTGCCGTAACCTCCTTCTCCAGTTCTCTTTTATGCCGATCGCTGGTTTCAATCAATTTTTTCTTCTCAGGATCTTGTGTTTCAAGCAACTCCATACTACTTTTTTTCTTTGCTCTTAATTACTTCCAACAAATTCTTTTCCAAATTAATAAGAATGCCTTTCTTAAAGATCATGAATATTACTAATCCAGCCAAATATAAACCAGCCACAATCCAATATCCGATGTAGGTATCATTAAAATAACGATTTAAGAAATGTGCCAGTCCAATGCTAAAAAAGAGCATAAACATAAAACCAAAGAAAAATATCATCCCATAGATCATGACGCGCGCAAGCGCCATTGCTACGTCTTCCCTGATCTCGATTTTAAGTAATTCAATCCGGGCTTCCACATAGCCTGAAAGATGACTGAATAGGCCGTCAAGCCGTAGAAATTTAAAAATTGTATCTCTTAATTTATCCATAAAATCAAGGCTCGAATATACTATAAATGGCCGAGTGCATAAATGCCTGATAGAGCAAATCTCGGCAAATTCTATTTTTTTCTGACGCTAAATAGCTCCTCCTTATAAAGGAGAATGCCTGCTTTGTCTCTGGTTTCTTTCTTAACAAGAATATTTTGCTTCGCGCTAATAAAAAACCAGGATGTGATGGAGTCGATGGAAGGTTGGTATTGCTGCCTCTCAAATACATAAACTGAGTCCATCGACAATGTTGGACTCAGGACTAAGGTTGGGACAATTTCCCTGACGCACATTGTGTATCTACCGTTTTCATCTTCATCATCCTTGCAGAAACCCGGTTTATTAAGTTCATACAGTTCATTATTGATGAACAGTGTATTCCTTTTTCTGTACACGGAAATAATTTTAGTGGGATCTTGGCTGTCGTTCGCTTCATCATAGATAGACCAACTTGAGACAGACTGGTTTCTATACGTCTTTGTTATGATCTTGTAATATTCTTTCTCGAGGGTTTTAAAGTTTTGCTTTTCGTAGGTCAACTCACGAATAGCAACAGCATCCTTGTTAAAATAAATCAGGGAGAACGGAATAAAGAAGAACATCACTATCACATATAGAAATCCCACGAGTCGATATTTAAGAGTTAGGCGTCCAAGGCCTGATGCCAGCTTTATTGGAATATCTTTTACAAAAGGAATAGGAAAGAAAATCAGAACACCAATAAAATTGAAAAGGAAGTGAGCAATGGCGATGCTGATGGCTGTGTTAGAATTAAACATAGCAGCAATGAATGCGGTAAGTGTTGTGCCAATGTTTGCACCCAAAATAAAGGGCACGGCCTTTTTAAGCTTAACTACTTTTTTGGCGACCAATGGAACCACCAATGAAGTGGTCACCGAACTCGAACGAATAGCTGCCGTTG
>JAYVBN010000176.1:0-3696 GCA_043750455.1 Bacteroidia bacterium
TAGCGCCCACTGGAGTGTTGGGGATTTTGATAGCCTTGTCCATTATAGGCACAGCATCTGCTTCACGGCCCATAGCGCGCAGCACATTTGCTTTTGTACGCAATCCATTAAAATCTTCTACACCACCAATGGTTGGGCTCATCGCAGCATCGGCCCAAGTCAGGGCTTCTTCCAAGTTGATTTTATTTTGTGCGCAATACTGTGCTGCTGTCGACCAGTTGCGATAATCAAATCCCGGAGACGACCGTAATTCTTCGCGCATCTTAGAAACATAAAGTTCAGTTACGTTAGGCACTTCAATTTTAAAAGGCACGCGTTTATTGTCCCATCGTAAGTAGGCTGACGCAGAATTCGGAAGCCGGTCTTCAAAGCCAAAGGTGAGCCATTCTTTGTGAGGTGCATCCAATGGAGTTACCGATACACGCAAGGCATCTTCTTTGGTATCGTAAAAATAACTTCCCCAACTGGTGCTGTTCTTTGAGAAAATCCAAGTCCACGGTCCTGTTTTTTCTAGTGCTAAGAATAAACCGTACGTTCCGGCCTTTAGATCATTGCCTTCCACCTTTACATCATGCGAAAAAGTGATGGTTGTATTTTCATTCGCACCGGCTCGCCAGGGTGCTGCCTTAGAGGTACCAAAACCCTGGTCGATAAAACCATAGTGAACCACTTCGCCCCAGATGTGACCTTTACGATCTTCTCCTGCTGGACCAGTTACATCTGGGCTGCTATAGGTGATGTTGACCTCCACAGGTCCAATCCACTGCGTTACGCTTGACTTCTGATTGTCGCCACTGGGTGGTTGCGAGAGGGTTTGCGCTATCGACCATCCTGTCAATAGCATGCACATTGAAAGTGTAAAAAGTTTCTTCATAATAGTTGTGTTTATAGGGGTTGAATCCATGAATTAAACGGAATACATGTAAAGGGTTGCTTACCCTAATTACGGTATTTATTTGGAATATGAGGTGGTCAAAAAGATGTAGGCTACCCTAGTGATTTAATTTAGGGTCAGCAGGAACAATAATTGTCAACGAAGCCGGTTCCAGCACAACATTAAAATTTAATTCCGGATCCATCGGTTCGCCATCAATATGGTAAGGCATGGGTTTTGGAAATAGGATGTTTATCTTTTTTGCTTGGATGATCTCTACAAAATCGGATGTATCAATTTTACCGGAAAACAATTTATTCGCAAAGCCGATGGATTGATAGAGCGGTACTTTCTTGATGAAGCATACATCTATCAACGAATCGCATACCGAGGCATATGGTGACACGGTTGCATCGTTTCCAAATTGCGATGAGTTGGCAAGTGCAAGTATAAATGCGTTACGATGTAGGAGTTGGTTGTCAACCGTTATTTGCATCGGAAATTCCTTAAAGCTGAAGAATTCTTTCGTTACTAGTTTCAGATATCCCAATAATCCACGTTTTCCGTTTTTCCCAAACAAACCGGCAACATGTCCGTCAAAGCCAATACCGGATACATTCACTGAAAGTTTGTCATTGACTTTCAGCGTATCCATTCGAATTGTTTTTTGAGACCCTACTATCTCTAATGATTTTTTGATGTTCATGGGAATGTGCAAGTGACGCGCCAACCCATTGCCCGACCCTTTTGGAATAATTCCCATGGCAATATTCGAATGCACTAAGCCCTGAGCGACTTCATTTACGGTGCCATCTCCGCCAACAGCAAACACTTTTGTAAAACCAAGTGAAGCTGCTTTTCTTGCCAGTTCTTTAGCGTGACCTCGTTCTTGCGTAAACTCTATGGTACATTCCAGGCTGAGGGCATCACATTGGGAAACAATCAGACCTTCTAACTCGGGTCTGAAGCTTGCGCCAGAATACTTATTGATAATGAAGAATACCTTGCTATTTTCGTTCATGAATTGGTATCTCAAAATTAAAGAATCGTATCCTTATGGCATCACAAGATTTTAAGCCTCGAAAAATAAAGTTTAAAGCCTGGGATTTAGAAGCCAGACTTTTAATGAGGCTCAATAGCATTGAGTGCCAGAAGGGCGAATTATATAAAAAAGAACATATCCTTTTACAGTTTACAGGATTGTTTGACAAGGAAGGTGAGGAAATCTATGATCGTGATGTGCTGCTCATCCACTATGAAAAATTCATGGTCTTCTGGAATGAGGAGAAAAACGGCTGGTTTTTTTCACCGGTTGAAAAACCGGAAACTCAGGAGCCTTTTTTAATTAGTGTAGCAGAAAAAATGAAACGCTTTTGCAGCTACTTTGAACTGCAGGGAAAGTGACCAATAATTAACTACTTCTTTAATTTTGATTCGATGTATATGACAGCCTGGCTGATGGTCTGCATTTTTTCAGCATCGTCATCAGGAATTTTGATATCGAAGGTTTGTTCAAACTCCATTACCAATTCGGCATAATCGAGAGAATCTATTCCCAGGTCTTTTACAAAGTTGGCATCAGGCGTGATCTCGGAATCAGAAATACCGAGCTTATCTTTGAGAATGCTGGTGATTTTTTTTTGGATGTCTGGCATAGTCAATAACTATTCTGTAAAGCTAAAAAACTTTTCCGTAATCGGTAGTCGTTAATTGCAGCTTGGCAATCTTTAACCGAAAGGAGGCTGTAATCTATCCATTGCGGCCTATTAACAATTAACTATTTAGGTTTAACCTGTCACTAGTTTAGCAACAAATTAATTTGCCAGTCAGATTGCATTACACATTTTATCGTCATGTTCGACTCCTTTGGAGTCGCATGTTTATAGAAACATATTATTCCCTATAAACATACTACCCCAGCGGGGTCGTACTTTGAAATGTTGTATAATTTAATGGTCACGGCACTAGAACCTAAGTATAAACTCAGTCCCTTCTCCTAATTTAGATTTTACTGAGATTCTTCCTTCATGCTGGCGCATGATCTGCTTCGATAAACTCAAGCCAATTCCAGAGCCTGTTTTTTTGGTGGAGAAGAAAGGAATAAATATTTTTTCGAGAGCCTCTGGATCAATCCCCTGGCCATTATCCTTTATGGAGATAGCAGCCCTTCCTTTTTCGCTGGCAAATGCAGTTAGTTCAATTCTCTTTTCAGGCTGCTCATCAAATGCCTGAATGGCGTTCTTAATCAAGTTGATAAGCACTTGTTCAATCATATTTTTATCCACGCTTATCGTAAGATGTTCCGGATCCACCGATATGGAAATGGATACACCATGATCGGCCAATTCTTTTTTATGAAGGATGGCCATTTCTTCCAGTAGATTTTTAACACCCACTTCAGCAAGCTTTGGTTTAGGGATGTGGGTGAGATTTCTAAACTCTTTCACAAAGCGGATCAATCCTTCGCTTCGTCTGCTGATGGTTTGCAAAGACAGGTGCATGTCTTCAGCTTCTTCTTTCTTTAAGTTTAAATTTCCTTCTTCAAGTTTATGTTTCAGATCTTCTTCTACAATACCCGCCAAAGATGAAATGGGGGTAACCGAATTCATAATTTCATGCGTAAGCACGCGGACCAGATTTTGCCATGCCTCCATTTCCTTTTCTTCCAATTCGCTTTGAATGTTGCTCATGGAAATAAGCTTGAGTTCCTCTCCACGAAGCGTAAGTTCGATCGCGTACACGGAAAGTTGAATCACTTCATCGCCTGCTTTAAGACGAACTAATTCTCGTCCTCCGGTTTTAAGTTTAAGAAAGGATTCGAC
>JAYVBN010000177.1:0-8425 GCA_043750455.1 Bacteroidia bacterium
TTTAGTCACCGCTTTTTTAGTCACCTTCTTTTTAGCTACAACTTTCTTTGCAACTTTCTTTGCAGGCACCTTCTTAACCACCTTGCCTTTCGCTTTTGAGGCTACTTTTTTTGCTTTTGGCTTAGCTTTAGCCGCTTGTTTTTTAGCTGCTTTGGCAGAAGACTTCTTATTTGATTTGGCCATAAAATTCCGTTTTTAAGGTATTTAAAAAAGATGCGCAAAAATACGGGGTAGCACCTAAAACAAAAAATGTATTTGAATTAATTCGAATCTTATAAAAATCAATAAATAAGGCCTTTTCTAACCGCAATTAGGGCTTTTAATATCCTGCCTTGATGGCTTGCAAAACCTGACTTGAATCCAGAAAGAAATAAATGAAAAAGGCGTTGAGACAAAGTGCCGAAATGAAATTCAACCGCATCGTGTTTTGATGATTTGCTTTGGTTGGATCTTTCAAAACCAAGTAAAACCAGATTAAGAAATAAACCACAACCGGGCCAAGAAATAAGACAAAGTCAAACCCATACTGAATCGAATAAAACGTGTAGAAATAAAATACATAGCCAGCTGTCGCGAAAGCAAAAACAATCAAGACAAAAATAAATGTGCCTTTGATTCCAAGCCAAAGACTTACAGTTTGGTCGCCCCGTTTGCTGTCTTCTACATGCTGATAGATTTGGGTCATGGGATAAGTGCCAACAAGTAAGAGACTGGCGAGCGAAGCGGGAATCAAAACCTTCGCATTAAATAAGTTTTCCAAATCAAAATTATTGATGCCCACGTAACATAAGAGAAATGTAAAGAAGCCTTGAAAGAAAGCAACCGTTATCAATCCTCCAAACGGAAATTTTTTCAATCGCACAGAAGGATGACTGTATGCTTTTGAAGCAAGTCCGTATATCAAAAGCATAATCGCAAAAAGCAAGCTGATTTTTATAAAACCAAGCACGATGGCAATGGCATCAAAAAAAAGAGACATGTAATACAATCCTTTATTAACTGGTGGTGGGTTTTTAAGTCCACCAATGCTACCTTCATCCTTATCAAAATAACTATTGTAGCCATTACTGGCTGGATACAAAAACAAATGGACAATGATAAACGACCAGATCAATCGCGGTTCACTAAAGTTGGGTGAGATGCCCAATGCAAATAGATAAACCGGCATCAGGAAAAATGAAAACGGAATACGAAGATGGAGCCACGTAGATTTTGAAAACATAACGTTGAACTATTTTAACAAGATAGGTTTTTTTAGGTTATACTTGATAGTAACTTTTATAGATGAGCTACATCACAGCGATCGGCACGGCCACCCCACCTCATAAGTTTAATCAGTCTTCAATCGCTGAGTTTATGGTGCGCGCCATGGAGTTGCCGCGAGAAGATGAAAGAAAGTTACGCGCTCTTTTCAGGGCAACTGGTATCGAATCCCGTTATTCGGTATTGAATGATTATGGTAAGTCAGATGGTTTTGAATTTTATTCCAACACCAAAAACGTAGAACCATTTCCATCGACAAAAAAGCGATTGGAATTTTTTCGGCAACATGCACTTGCTCTAAGTCTTGACTCTGTTTCAAGTTGTTTCTCAAAAGTGAAGGATGTAAAGTTAGACTCCATCACACATTTGATTGTGGTGAGTTGTACAGGCATGTATGCCCCTGGCCTTGATATTGATTTGGTGAAAGCGCTAAAGTTAAATTCCAACATTCATAGAACATGCATCAATTTCATGGGCTGCTATGCTTCGTTCAATGCCATAAAATTAGCCGATACATTTTGCAAGGCTGAATCAAATGCCAAAGTTCTTGTGGTTTGTGCCGAACTGTGTACACTACACTTTCAAAAAGAGAACACCGAAAACAACATGCTGGCCAATGCTTTGTTTGCCGATGGCTCCGCTGCATTATTAATCGAATCTCAACCTCGCAAGGGATTGAATCTGATGCCTGAAAGTTTCTATTGCGACCTCGCCTATGATGGCGAGCAAGATATGGCGTGGTCCATTGGAGATCTTGGCTTTGAAATGCAGTTGTCTTCGTATGTGCCTGAAGTTATTCGTCATGGTATTGGCAAACTGACCTCATCCTTATTATCCAACATCTCACAAAAACTTTCCGACATCTCTTACTTTGCCATTCATCCTGGAGGAAAAAAGATCCTGGAAGCCATTGAGCAGGAACTTCATTTAGAGAAGCAACAAAACCACTTTGCGTATGAAGTGCTCAAAAAATTTGGAAACATGTCCTCACCGACAGTTCTTTTTGTGTTGAATGAAGTGGTACGTAGTCTTGATACAACAAGTGATCAGAAACGCGTCCTGAGTTTTGCCTTTGGCCCTGGCCTCACATTGGAAAGCATGGTTCTTAAAATTGAAAATCACTGAACGTAATGATTGATTTCAATATACGATCTGCCGAAATAGAGATCATGGACGATCTTGATTGCAAAGGTGAAGTAGTTGATCAGACTTTGCGGGAATTGGACTTTATCAATCATTGGCTTGGAGGAAATGTCGTTACGTTGAATGGATTGAAAAAACTTCTTGCCAAAACTGATCAAAAAAAAGAAATTTCCATTGTAGATCTTGGTTGTGGAAGCGGTGAAATGCTTCGGTTAATTGCAAAACAAAATGATCGGAATGTAAAATTGCTAGGTATCGATGCAAATCCTAACATCACATCGTTTGCACAGAACCATTCGTCTCTGTATAACAATATTAGATTTGAGGCTTTGGATATTTTTTCAGGCGAATTTCAACAAAGGAAATTTGATGTTGTTTTGGCTACTTTGTTTTTTCATCATTTCGATGACGAACAACTTATTACTTTTTTCAAGCAATTGAAAAATCAAGTAAGTATTGGGATTGTGATCAACGACATTCACCGCCATCCAATTGCCTATCATTCCATCCAACTGCTCACAAAGTTTTTTTCTAAATCATCGATGGTGAAATTTGACGCACCGCTTTCTGTCTTGCGGGCTTTTAAAAAGGAGGAGTTAATTAATATTCTAAAAAAGGCCGGCATTGAAAATTACTCTTTAAAATGGAGGTGGGCATTTCGATGGCAAATAATTATAAATAATTCTTGAATACTTAGCTGGTTACATGCCTTCATCGAACATCTGTTTCTATAGAACTTAATTCTGGCACAATTTTTACTACTTTAGCCTTGTCAGGCGATAGCCTTAAACATCAAATTTGGTATGAAAACAAAACTAATTCTCCTTGCTGTAATAGCAGTTGCTTCTGCTTGTTCTTCGGGCGTACTCGGTAAAAAAGTAAAAGAACCCTTTCGTGGGTCAGCCTATGAATCCAACAACCGCTTCTTCCGCGCCACCGGCAAAGGCGAAAGCTCTGCCGATAACATCGCCCGTGGCAAAGCCGATATCGATGCCAAAGCAGTTTTAGCCGGGCAGGTAAACACCACCATGAAACAAGTGACCGACCAGTATTTGGGGCAGACGGAAAACGCCAATGCGGCCGATGTAGCCGATAAATTTCAAAGCCTCGTGCGCGAAACCATGAACACCGACATTGCAAACCTTAACAAGATTGGTGAAGAAAAATATTTCAATAAGAAAGAAAATAAGTACACCGTCTTCGTTGCTTACGAGATCAAAAAGAATGCAATGTTCCGCTTCATGAAAAAGCAAGCCAAGACCGATCAGAAAATTGACGCGCGTCAGCAGGAAATCATTCAGAAGATTTTGGATGAAGAATTAAAGAAAACAGAAGACAATTAAAACAATTTGAAGATTTGATAATGACCTTGCTTCCATTTTCAAATTATCAAATTGATTAATCATCAAATTCTTTATTTACTCTCCAACATTTTCTCCGCAGTATCCGCAATCTTCAACTGCTCAATAAAATTTCCAATGTCACCATTCATAACAGCAGGTAAGTTATGTTGTGTGTAACCAATGCGATGATCGGTTACGCGACTTTGAGGATAGTTATACGTTCTTATTTTTTCTGAACGATCGCCACTTCGCACCTGGCTCTTGCGCGATGCGCCCACTTCAGCTTGTGCCTTTTCAACTTCACGCTCATAAAGTCTTGCCCGCAACATGGCCATTGCCCGCTCTCTGTTACCAAGTTGTGAGCGTTCTACCTGGCAAGTCACCACAATACCCGAAGGCTTATGCGTCATCTGCACTTTCGTCTCCACTTTGTTTACGTTCTGTCCACCTGCACCACCCGAACGTGACGTAATCACATCGATATCCGCAGGATTGATTTCTACCTCAACCTCTTCCGCTTCCGGCAATACAATCACCGAAGCAGCCGATGTATGCACACGACCTTGCGTTTCCGTTGCAGGCACGCGCTGAACTCTATGCACACCCGATTCATATTTGAAAATCCCATACACGCCTTCACCCTCAACACTGCTAATCACTTCCTTGTAGCCTCCTGCTGTGCCTTCGGTCACATCCATCACCGCCATCTTAAAACCTTTCACTTCGCAATAGCGCTGATACATCCTCCAAAGATCACCGGCAAATAGAGAAGCCTCATCACCACCCGTTCCCGCCCGAATTTCCAAAATAATATTCCGATCATCGTTCGGGTCTTTGGGCATCAGCAAATCTTTTATGTCGGCATCCAATGCATCGCGCTTAGGCGTGAGTTCATCCAACTCCATCTTAGCTAACTCGCGCATCTCCGCGTCTTTCTCCGTCTCCAGCACTTCCTTGGCGTGATCAATCCCCTCAACTGTTTTAGTGAACGCATCATATTTCTTAACCACCTTTTCCAGGTCGCGGTACTCTTTGCTCAGTTGGCTGAATTTCTTAATGTCCTTCATCGTCTCCGGCTGGGCCAGCAATTGACCAACATCTTCAAACCTCAGCTTTATTTCTTCCAGTTTCTCAATCATAATTCCACTCCAATATCCATTGGGCGCGCAAAGTTAAGAAAATAGACGATGATGAATTGTTTTTTGGCAACTGCCGCGCAATCAAATTGAGTTGCCTTTAAACATATCTCCAAGCGCGCGGCACCGGGCTATCACTTCAAGTCCGTCCACGCACAAAAAACCGTATGCGCTTCGGGCTTTCCGTTCTATCCCTATTGCGATGTAGACAAACCATTCTAAACTTCCCCGATATCACATGAGTTGATTAACTTCACGTTAATATTTCAAATATGAAAAATTCTATTTTAATCGGCCTAGTCATTCTTACAGCTTGTGGTGGAACTCTCACAGACGAGCAACGAAAAAAAGCACGCGAAAGCATCGAGCAAGGTCAGTTGAAACGGGTGACCGATTCTGAAATGACCGAGGCTTCTTTCGCATTAGGCCGAACGATCGCTCAACTAGTAGAAAAGAAAGATCACTATCTCACGAATCAAAAATTTTTAGATTCGCTTGGAAAAGTTTATAACGTAGAAATCATCTCTCTTCAGCCCGGTGATTCCACCAGTCTTGCAGTGGAACAACAAATCATTGATGCTTACATTGCTGGAACCGGGAAAGTAGAATTGAATGACAATATTCAAAAACTTGGAAAAGATTCTATTCTATATACAAAACCAATACTAAGAGAGCTTGTCGATGGCTCCGTGGAGTTCAGCAAAGCGCTCGGCATCCGCATGGCAAAAAAAGAAATCGTGCTTTCAATCAAAGATTAATTCAATTTGTCCTTTTTTAAACCACATAGGAACATAGATAACATAGATAACATAGAATGCCAACTCCTAAAAACCTATGTGTCTATGTGGTTAAATTATTTTTGTTTAACCTGCAATCTTCCAAAGTAAACTAAATGCCGACTCCTTCCTGGAAAATTTGGGTAGACACAGGCGGCACATTCACCGATTGCATTGCTATCACACCACAAGGAAATTTCAAGCGATTAAAAGTATTAAGCAATAGTGTATTGCGCGGCAAGGTAGTAACTCAGCCAGATCCTCTTTCCTTAAAAGTTGAACTCTATTTGCCTATACAAAAGGATATTTTTAAAAACTTTACAATAAACATCCTTGGCACCAAAATCATTTCACAAAAAATTCAGTCCGTAAATTTTAAAGAGAATGTCATAACACTTACCAAGCCATTAAAAGGCAATTTTAATGATCATACAATTGAAATCACTTCCCATGAAGAAGTTCCGGTCCTAGCCACACGGCTTCTTACAGAGACACCGCTTGATCAACCTTTCCCTAAGATTGAGATGAAGTTGGGGTCAACGCGCGGAACCAATGCCATCCTGGAACGAAAAGGCGCCAAGACAGCATTGCTGATCACCAAAGGCTTCAAAGATCTTTTAGTAATTGGCAATCAACAGCGACCCAACCTTTTTGCATTGAACATCATTAAAGAAAAACCGCTCTACGATTTGGTAATAGAAGTTGACGAACGCATTGAAGCCAACGGAAACATTCTAACCTCGCCTTCCGAAACAGAAATAAAACGATTGATTGAAGTCCTTCGAAAAAAGAAAATTCAATCCATAGCCATTGCTTTTGTGAACAGCTACAAAAATCCGGTACATGAAATCCAGTTAATGGATGCGTTGACCAAAGACGGATTTACATTCATCACGGCTTCGCATAAGCTTTCAAGTCAGGTTAAAATTTTGCCACGTGCAGAAACGACAGTTGCCAATGCTTATCTCGCTCCTATTATTTATAGTTACATCAATAAAATCAAGTGGGGTCTATCCAATGCTGATCTAAAAGTGATGACCAGTGCTGGTGGATTAGTGGATGCTAATAACTTTTATCCGAAAGACAGTCTACTTAGCGGCCCCGCAGGAGGTGTAGTGGGTGCAGCTACAACAGCAAAGCTTTCAGGCATCGACAAACTTATTACGTTCGACATGGGTGGCACCAGCACCGATGTCTCGCTTTATGATGGAAAGTATGATTATCGCTACGAATCCAAAGTAGGAGAGTTAAAAATTCTGTCCCCATCACTTGCCATTGAAACCATTGCGGCCGGTGGTGGATCGATTTGTGATTTCGATGGTTACAGATTTATTGTTGGCCCACACAGCGCAGGCGCATCCCCGGGCCCTGCTTGCTATGGCGCTGGTGGGCCACTGACCATTACTGATGTCAATCTTTTATTAGGAAGAATTGATCCAGAGAATTTTTCGATACCACTTCATCGCAACAAAGCGGAGGAAGCAATCAAAAGTCTTTTAGTAAAAATTAGAAAAGCAACACGCAAGACCTATTCATCCGAAGAGGTACTCGAATCTTTCATACAAATCGCAAACGAAAAAATGGCGGAAGCCATTAGAAAAGTTTCGGTTCAACATGGTCATGATCCTATTGATTACACCTTGCTTAGTTTCGGTGGTGCTGGTGGGCAACATGCTATTCAGCTTGCAGAAATTTTGGGCATGAAAAAAGTATTGATCCCTTATGATGCGGGACTCCTGAGTGCCTATGGAATTGGGCATTCTTCTGTAGAGCAGTTTGAAGAAAAATTGATTTTGAAGCCACTCGATCAAGTGAAAAATGAACTTGATGGCACACTAAAATCTTTGGAAGAGAAGGGGAAGGGTAACTTAATTCAGAATGGATATGCTTCATCAGATATTCACCAATATAAGCAGTTACTGTTTCTTCGGTTCAAGGGACAGGAAAGTACAATTGAAATAGAGTACAAACCAGAAACGAATATCATTGAAGTCCTTCAAGAAAAATACAAATCTATTTTTGGGCATTGGCTTGAATCGCGTCAAATTGAGTTGGAGTCAGTTAGAGTGATTGTTGCCGTGAAAGGACATGTCACCGAAAAGAAATCACAAGCCGAAAAAACTTCTAAGCCGAGAGCACTCAAAAAGCAAAGACTTTTTTCAGTTGGCGAATGGAAAAACGTTCCCACATTTCAATGGGAAGATTTAAACGCAGGCTCACAGATTAACGGCCCCGCCATTATCACTAGCAACAACTCAACGACCGTTGTTGAATCTGGCTGGCAGTTTCTATTGGATGAAAATAATAATGCTCTTCTTCAGAAAAGTAATAACTCTAAAATAAAATCAGGCACACATAGCAAAGAAGCGTTATTAGAATTGTTTACCAACCGCTTCACCTCCATCGCACAGGAAATGGGGGCGCTGCTTCAGCGGACTTCTTTTTCGGTAAATGTTAAAGAGCGATTGGATTTTTCATGCGCCTTGCTTGATCCTGAAGGATATTTGGTCGTGAATGCGCCACACATACCGGTGCATCTGGGTAGCTTAGGTGTATGTGTTCGTGAGGTCTTAAAAGAAATAAAAATCAGCGAAGGTGATGTAGTGATCACCAATCATCCTGCTTATGGTGGTTCACATTTGCCGGATGTGACGTTAATAAAAGCAGTCTTCGTTAATAAAAAATTAGTTGGTTATGTGGCCAACCGCGCGCATCATGCGGAGATTGGTGGAAAGAAACCAGGTTCTATGCCAGCTGATGCGAC
>JAYVBN010000178.1:0-4195 GCA_043750455.1 Bacteroidia bacterium
ATGGAAGATTTTGCCAAGACCGTCAGACATTCTCAAACAACCGTTACCGAACTGATGATCCCCGCTTACGCCAACTTTGGTGGAAAAATCCACGGAGGCATTTTACTTTCCCTCATGGACAAAGTGGCTTATGCCACCGCCAGCAAACATGCCGGAACCTATTGCGTTACGGTTTCGGTTGACAAAGTTGAATTTCTGCAGCCTGTAGAAGTTGGCGAACTGGTTTCCATGCATGCTTCAGTCAACTACGTTGGCAGAACTTCACTGGTGGTGGGCATCCGTGTGGAATCTGAAAATGTAAAACTTGGTACGATCAAACACACCAACTCTTCTTTCTTTACCATGGTAGCTAAAGATGATGATAACAAGCCAATGCTGGTGCCCAAACTTATACTGGAAAGTAGAGAAGACATCAAGCGCTTCATCGAATCTATGAACATGAAAGAAATAAAAAGTGCCGTCCGTGAAAAAATGGACGATGCCAAATCACACATTGAAGTGGACAGGGCATCTGAGATTTTGAAAAATGAACGTTGTATTTTTAAACTTGCCTAGTGGAAAGAATAAATTCTAAATTCTAATATGAAATATTTTCTGTCTCTCACAATTCTTTTGCTTTCTAATCTTTCTTTTGCTCAATACCCAACCATTCTAACCCAACGCGATCAGGCGAAAGTTATCGATGACCTTCTTGAAGACCGTTTGCGAAATACATTACCGGCATTGATGCGAAGGGAAGGATTTGACATGTGGGTAATAATTTCCAGAGAGTACAACGAAGATCCGGTTATTGAAACTTTGTTGCCCGCCACGTGGATGGCCGCAAGAAGGACAACTATGTTGATCGCTTTTGATCGCGGAGCAGAAAAAGAAATGGAGTTTTTAGCCGTAGCCGATACGATGTGGGCAAAGTATTTAAGCGCGCGTGGGATCCGGATGCCAATACAGATCAATGGGCACAATTAGGAAAGATCATCAGCGAACGCAAACCAAATAAGATAGGCGTGAATAAAGCACCCTCCTGGGGTCATGCCGATGGACTTACCTCCAATGATTATGATAACCTGATAAAAGTTTTACCAAAAGATTTGCAAGGTCACGTTACCTCAGCTGAAAAGCTTGCTGTAAGCTGGTTAGAAACACGTACCGAAAAAGAAATGATCTTGTATCAGCAAATTTGCCGCATCGCACATGATATTATTTCGGAAGGATTTTCAGATGCAGTAATACAACCGGGCGTTACCACCACAGAAGATGTGGTATGGTGGTATCGCGAAAAAATTAAAGAACTAAAACTAGATACGTGGTTTCATCCATCCGTTTCTATTCAGCGGAATGAGCCGGAAGCAATCACTGCCAAGCGGCCTACACCTCTCGTAATCCAACTTGGAGATTTACTGCATGTTGATTTCGGCATCACCTACCTGCGATTGAATACCGACACGCAACAACACTCCTATATTTTGAAAGCAGGTGAAACAGGGGTGCCCAATTATTTGAAAAATGCTTTTGCAAAAGGAAATCGGTTACAAGACCTTCTCACGGGCAACTTCAAAGAAGGACGCACTGGCAATGAGATTTTGAAGGCAACACGTGAGCAGGCAATATCAGAAGGAATTGCTCCATCCATTTACACGCATCCTATCGGCTTTCATGGTCATGCGGCCGGCTCTACTATCGGAATGTGGGACTCACAAGGTGGAGTTCCATTCACTGGCGATTACCCCATGCATTATAAAACCGCATACTCTATTGAATTAAATTGCACCGTCAACATTCCAGAATGGAAAAAAGACATTCGCATTCAATTAGAAGAGGATGGCTATTTTGATGAGACAGGCTTTAGGTATATCGATGGGAGACAGAAGGAAATAATTTTAATTCCGAAACAACGGGTGAATAAATAGCATCAATTAACGAGGTTAATTCCTTTTATTTGCCTTCATGAGACTTTTAAGGGCAATTCATACGTATTATGGACTTACCATATTCGGGATTCTCTTTGTCTTATTTTTTCCATTACTAGTTATTCCTATTATTCTTCCAAAACAATTTCAATTAGTGGGCATCTTCAATCGATGGTGGGCAAAATCGTTATTCCTATTTACGTTTCTCCCTTTTCGGGTTGAATGCCAATCTAAACTTGATCCAACAAAGCAATACATCTTTTGTCCTAATCACCTTTCCTATTTAGATATTCCCACCATGGGCCTCAATCCTATCAATACAATTTTTGTAGGAAAAAGTGAAATGAAAAAAATTCCTCTGTTTGGATATATGTATAACAAACTTCACATTACAGTAGACCGTTCTAAATTAAAAAGCAAGTTCATCACTCTTCAACGCTCACTCGAAGCATTGGATGAAGGAAAAAGTCTGGTTATTTACCCGGAAGGTGGAATTGTTACAAAGCATCCTCCTCAGCTGACAAAATTTAAAGACGGTGCGTTTCGTGCCGCGATTGAAAAGCAAGTGGCTGTTGTGCCTGTTACTATTCCTTATAATTGGATCATCATGCCCGATCCGCCAAAATATCTTTACCCCAGAAAAATTGTAGTTGTCTTTCACCAGCCCATCGAAACCAAAGGAATGACGATAGAAAATGTGGATGAGCTAAAGCAACAGGTCTTTGATGTGATAGAAACAGAATTGCAAAAGTATAACGTCACGCAAAGACGCTAAGCTCGCAAAGATTTTTTCTGAATTCATTACTTCGCAGTCTTTGCGCCTTTGCGTGAAAAAAAATGTAGTTTTGAGGTATGAAAATCGATCGCGCTCAACTAGATAGAATTGCCCACCTTGCCCGTCTTGAGTTTGATGAAAAGGATGCCGAAAAGATGATGAAGGACATGACAAATATTGTGTCGTTCGTGGAAAAACTTAATGAGGTAAATACAGATGGTGTTGAGCCTTTAACCACGATGAGCCACGAGGTCAATGTTTTGCGAAATGACGAAGTAAAACCCCACCTCAGTCACGAGGAAGCACTGAAGAATGCACCAAAAAAAGATTCCGATTATTTCCGCGTACCGAAGGTGCTTGAATAGGATTTGGATACTAGGTAAGAAAGAGTTTCTCATCAAAATCCAGCATCAAGTATCCAGCATCAGTATTTGTCTCCCCGTTGCTAATCGCCTGTTAATAAAGTAAACTTGCAGCCTGTTTTTGTTATTCGTTGTTATGTATTCAATTCAATTCTGGAAATCCTGGCCTGTAGTTTACCAACGTCTGTTTTGGACAATGGCAAGCTTACTCATCTTTTCGCTTCTCTTTTTGTGGCTCTCCTTTTTTCAATCACCAGCTCCCACCCTTACCTGGCAATACATTCAGGAGCAGGAGTTATTGGAAGTACCCGTTCATAGTTTTCAGACCGGCCTCTTTGAACTTACCATCAAAGGAGATAATTATCTCATTTTTGAACGGCTATTAGGAAACGATTTAACACCGCTGCCAATATTTGCATATGTTTTTCTTGGCATTCTTATTTTGAGTGCCCTGATGTTGCTTACTGTGATTACTACACTGAAGAGATTTTGGTACAGCATTGGTATGGGTTTATTCATACTCTTTATAGTTGGTTTCCGGTTGGAACTACTTCAGTTTTTTGGGTTATCAAATAAAATACCAACCATCATGGTATTGGTGATATACCTACCTATAAGCTATTATTTTCATACCTTCAACACATCAGCAAGCTTTGTAAAACGAATTGCCACCTTTACTCTTATCACAATTTTCGTTGGTGCCTTGCTTATCACTTTTGCACAGGCTCCGCTTCCAGCCTATCATCTGGCAGCCTCAGGCTACATAGCTGCGATTATATTAAGTGTGGTTTTTATTATCATGGTGTCTCATGAAATACTGGCGCTGTTTATCAACCTGGTAAGCAGAGGAACCAGACAAGTAAAAAGCCTGAAACATTTCTTGATCATCAGTGCCATTTATATGGTCAATATTTTTTTGGCGTATGCCAATAAGATCAATCTGATTGAATGGGATTTTTTAGCGATAAATTTTTTCTTGCTTCTAACAATCTCTGGCATACTCGGTATTTGGGGTTTCCGACAAAGGCAGGCACAATATGAAGGTATTATTGAAGCTGATCCTTTTGGTGTCTATCTGTTTGTTAGTCTGGCGTGCATTTGCTTTGGCGCAATAGCATGGTTTCTTTCCACAGCCAATGATCCTGCCATTG
>JAYVBN010000179.1:0-3796 GCA_043750455.1 Bacteroidia bacterium
GAAGTAAAATCACAAGTAGCATTGCCTCTGATTTATGATGAGATAAAAATGGATGTGGGTTATCGTATTGACTTACTCGTAGAAGATAAAGTAATAATAGAAATTAAATCAGTAGAAAACCTTGCAGAGGTGCATCATAAACAAGTAATCACTTATTTAAAATTATCGGGAAAAAAATTGGGACTATTAGTAAATTTCAATTGTGCTGAAATTGATAAATCCATATTCAGGAAAGTTAACGGCTTATAAACCATCCGCGAAAATCAGCGGTATCTGCGGGAGATATTTTTCCCGCGGATTGCGCAGATGAACGCAGAATATAACCATGACAGAAAACGAAATACTTCTAACTATCCGCGAAAATCTGCGATATCAGCGGGAGATATTTTTTCCTTCAGATCATAGAGATTAACACGAAAAATTGCCCTACTTATATCCGGTAAATGAACATTATGAACAAGCACCTTCAACACATACTGGAAATCCTTCAACAGGAAAACCTTACAGCCGATCAAAAAAAGGCCGCTCTCCAATCCTTGAAAGATGCTGACAAAGAATTGGAGATCACCGCCTTCAAACTAGACAAAACAGAAAAAATAAAACATACCACCGCTGTTTTGTTGGAAGAAACTATTACCGAACTGGAGCAAAAGAGGAAAGCAGTAGAAGCGCAAAACAGGGAGTTAGAAATTGAAGCCTCCCTTGAGCGAGTGCGAGCCCGCGCCATGGCCATGCATAATTCCGATGAGTTGGCTGAGTTGGTATCCACCGTATTCCAGGAGTTAACCCGTCTTGACTTCTCCTTGACCAGTTGCATTATCTGGATTCATAATGCGGAGTACGCAACCAATGAACTGTGGATTGCCAGCTCTGAAGCGAATAAACCAGCCCAGCCCTTTCAGGTAAAACCATTTCATGAATCGTTTTTTAAATCCATCATCCATGCCTGGAAAGCGAGCGACCAAAAGTGGGCGTATAAGCTGAGCGGAAAAGAAAAGAAAGTTTTCGAGAAAGCTTTTTTCAAAGAACTTCCCAGCCTGCCCGATGCTTTGCGAACATCTTTGACAGAACCCAAAGAAATTACCTTCTCCGCTTCGTTCAACAATTTTGGTGCGCTGGAAATTGTGGGGACAGAAGCCCTCACCGATGAAAAGTTTGATATCCTTCACCGGTTTGGGAGAGTGTTTGACTTGAGCTACACGCGTTTCAATGATCTGATGAAAGCAGAAGCGCAGGCAAGGGAAGCGCAAATTGAAGCCGCTCTGGAAAGAGTGCGCAGCCGCTCTATGGCTATGCATAAAAGCGAGGACTTAAAGGATGTAATTCAGGTGGTATTTGAGCAACTGCTTCATCTCAATTTCAAAATTGATTCCGCCAGCTTTGCGTTGAATTATAAAGAAACTGATGACTTCAACCTATGGACGGCTACTCCAGAGCAGACCTATCCTGTTCTCATCCACATTCCCTATTTCGATCATCCCATATTTAACAAGCTAAAAGAATCAAAAGAAAATAGAGTGGATTTTTTTGCCGATAGCTATACCCTCGAAGAAAAGAATACTTTCTTTCAACATTTTTTCAATCATAACCCAGCGATTCCAAAAGAGAGACAGGAATATATCTTTAGTCGTGCAGGCTTTGCGAGGAGCAATGTACTCATGGATTCCGTCACTCTGACGATCACTAATTACCAGAGCATTGAATTTTCTGAGGCGGAAAATGCTATTCTGAAACGCTTCGCCAAAGTTTTTGAACAAACCTACACCCGCTTCCTCGATCTGCAAAAAGCAGAAGCACAGGCAAGAGAAGGACAGGTAGAAGCTGCCTTGGAAAGAGTGAGAAGCAGAACAATGGCAATGCAGAGAAATGATGAACTGGCAGAAGCCGCATCATTATTATTTAAACAGATAGGAGAACTTAGTACGACTACTTATGCAAGTGGCTTTAATATCTGGCAGGCAGATGAGGTTTCCGCTACTGCATGGATGTCAATGGCGGATGGAAGTATGCAAGCGCCTTTTACCATAAACTATACCGGAGATATTTTCTTTAAACGGATATATGAGGCCAGGCAAAGCGGCAAAGATTTTTTTGTGATGGAATCAGGCGGTGAGGAACTGGCGCAAACTTATCGATACATGTTTGGCGATCCTGAAGTTAAAAAGCGTTTTGATGATTCCCTGGATATGGGTATTGCACTTCCAACATTTCAAATTACGCATTGTGTATTTTTTGCGCATGGTTACCTCATGTTCATTTCATATGAGCCATGCCCGGAAATGTGGGATGTTTTCAAACGCTTCGGAAAAGTTTTTGAACAGACTTACACCCGTTTCCTCGATCTGCAGAAAGCAGAAGCACAGGCAAGAGAAGCCAGGATAGAAGCGACTTTGGAAAAAGTCCGCTCTCGTTCATTGGCCATGCACAAGAGTGACGAATTAAAAGAGGTTGTCGGTCTAGTGTTTGAAAAGTTACGGGAGTTGGATGTTTCAATGGATTCCGCGTGCATTCTTACGTTTTCGGAGGGAGCTAAAGGTCACACCGCTTGGGCGGCAAATCCTGACTTGATGTCCGTGAATGCGACCTACGTTCCTTTTTTTGATCATCCTATAATGAAAGCACTTTATGAAAATAGAGATAGGGACCCGGGCTTTATATCAGACACCTGGACTTTCGAAGAAAAGAACTCTCATTGGGAATATCTTTTTGAACATTCCGATTATAAAAATCTTCCGAATGAACTTAAGAACACAATTCTTGGATTTGAGGGCTGGGGTTTTACAGGGCCAATAACAAAGAATTCTGCTACTTTACTTGTTAGCTATTCTGAAAAAACATTTTCGGCCCAAGAGAATGAAATTATAAAACGTTTCGGCAACGTTTTCGATCAGGCTTACGTCCGCTTTCTCGATCTGCAAAAAGCAGAAGCACAAGCTAAGGAATCTCAAATTCAATTGGCATTAGAAAGAGTTCGGGCAAGGACGATGGCCATGCAAAGGAGTGACGAACTGCCGGAAGTGACCAATACCATTTATGAGCGCTTACATGAATTGAAGGTGGAAATGGATTTGGCCAACCTCTGCACTTTTATTGAAGGCTCAAAAGATTATCATGTGTGGGCGAATGGTTTATCAAAACCGGTGCGCATTGCTTTTAATGATTTCACCCGGGTGCAAAGAATCTACAATGAAGTATTGGAAAGGAGAGTTGAATTGTTCACGCATACGTTTTCCGGAGAAATGAGAGATGAGTACTATCATTTTCTGCTAGAGCAAACTGATTTCGGGCTTAATTTACCAGACGGGCAAAAGAAGCATTTGTGGGATTCGGAATTCAATACAGCCTCACTTGTCCTTACAAAGAATACCTGCATCCAATTGGTAAGACTATCTGACAAAGCATTTTCGAAGGAAGACAATGAAATACTGAAACGCATTGTAAAAGTTTTTGAACAAGCCTATGTGCGTTTTCTTGATCTGCAAAAAGCAGAAGCGCAGGCAAGAGAAGCACAAATTGAAGCTTCCTTAGAAAGAGTGAGAAGCCGATCTATGGCAATGCACAAAAGCGAGGAACTAAAAGAAGTTATTCAAGTAGTATTTGAACAACTCCTCCACCTCAATTTCAAAATAGATTCAGCAAGTTTAGCATTAGATATAAATGAAACGGATGATTTCCACATATGGACAGCAACCGCACAGCAGACCTATCCAATTCTTATCCGAATTCCGTATTTCAATCATCCGCTCTTCGATAGAACAAAGAAAGCAATAGAAAATAAAGTTGATTTTGTTGTTGA
>JAYVBN010000180.1:0-5008 GCA_043750455.1 Bacteroidia bacterium
CAAACCAAAGAGGCCACTGGTTCTGAAGCAGTTAATCAGGGCAAATGGTACCCCAGCAATTACGACAAACCCAATGCCGTTAACTTTATTGGCAATTACAAATTCAGCAGAAGGTTTAGCATGTCATTGAATATGACCTATAGCACCGGCAGGCCAATCACGCTGCCGTTAGCAAAATATGATTTGAATGGAGCCAAGCGATTATACTATTCCGAGAGAAATCAATATCGTATCCCTGATTATTTCAGAACAGACTTTGCGTTGAACATTGAAGGGAATCATAAAATAAAGAAGCTGGCACATAGCTCGTGGACGGTGGCTGTGTACAATTTGACAGGAAGGCAAAATGCGTACTCTGTTTATTTCGTTTCGCAAAATGGTACTATCAATGGGTATAAGCTTTCCATTTTCGGAAGTGCAATTCCTACGGTCACTTACAATTTCAAATTTTGATTAATGAAAAGTATTTCATTCAAGATAAATTTATTGTGGCTTGTCTTCCTTGGCGGGATGAGTTGTGTTGAGCCGTATAATCCGCCAGTCATTGAAAACGGGGTAAGTATTCTGATTGTAGATGGTTCGATGAACCCTCAAGGGAAAAGTAAAATACGACTTACCCGATCTCAAAATCTTTCGGAGACTTCAAAAGTAGGCGTTGAATTAAAGGCTATTGTGTCATTTGAAGACGAAGCCGGCTCAGCTTTGGTATTACAAGAAGAAGGAAACGGATACTATTCTCTGCCGCAACAAACTTTTGATCTTCAAAAAAAGTACCGGGTGAAGATCACTACTACCGATGCAAAAGAATATGCATCAGAATTTGTTCCGGTTGTAAAGAACCCACCTATCGATGCTGTATCATGGAAAATCACATCTGATAATGGAGTGCAACTTTATGTAAGCACGCATGACTTTGAAAATGACACACGCTATTACAGATGGGATTATGAAGAAAGTTGGAATTATACATCAGCATTCAACTCAAATTTCGAGTGGAAAAATGGAAGGCCTGCCATTCGAAGTGAAAATATTTACAAATGCTATAGAACGCAACTTTCAGGAAAAATATCAGTTGGTTCCGCAGCACGGTTAAGTCAGGCCGTGATTAACAATTTTCCTCTTGTGTATCTTGAACAACGGTCTGAAAAAATCAGATTCAAATACAGCGTACTTGTGAACCAATATGGGCTAACCAAAGAAGCATACGAATATTGGCTTCAATTGCAAAGTAACACCGAAAGTCTAGGAACTCTGTTTGACCCTCAGCCTTCTCAAATAAGAGGTAACATGACATGTCTATCCGATAACTCAGAAACGGTGCTTGGATATTTCACCGCAGGGTCGACTACAGAACAAAGAATCTTTATTAACTCCGATTTCCTACCAAGACCTAAAACCTATATTACATCTTTTGATGGCTGCACTGCCGACACGCTACAGGTTAGTTCTATTCCTTTCTTAAAACCGAAAGACCTACCGAATATCTTATTACTCAACCCGCTGCCAGGGGGGCCGGGGCCTATCACAGCTTATTCCACCTCTACCGCAGCTTGCGCAGATTGTCGCTCGGTTGGAGGAACTACTACAAAACCTGATTTTTGGCAGTGAGAAACTTCAAACTACATGACATTAATAGATTAGGATCCATGACCTTCAAAGGAATGTGGATTATTCTAATCTTTCTAAATGTATCCATAGCCTTTTCTCAAAAAACTGAGTGGGACAGTTTGACTCAAAAATTCGTCAACCACCAACATAATACATTACAAGAAAAAATATTTGCTCACCTCGACCGCAGTTTATATGCAGCGGGCGAAACAATGTGGTTTAAATTATACTATATAGATGGTTATCTTCATCGGCCGTTAGATATAAGTAAAGTCGCTTATGTTGAAATTTTAGATAGAGATAATAAAGCGATCATTCAAACCAAAATAAGTTTAAAGGACGGAACGGGAAATGGACAGCTTCTGCTTCCTATTTCAATTAGCTCAGGAAATTACCTGGTGAGGGTCTATACAAACTGGATGAAGAACTTTAGTCCCGAATACTATTTTCAACAACAGATCACAATCCTGAACACAGTAAGAAGGACAGAGCCTGCTCCAAAAATTAGTTCGACTCAATACGACATACAATTTTTTCCAGAAGGAGGACACCTGGTGGATGGGATCAGGAGTACTGTGGCTTTTCGGATAGTTGATCAATCAGGGTATGGGAAAGATATATCAGGAGCCATTCTCAACCAGCGAGGCGATACTGTTGTTTCGTTTAAGCCTTTAAAATTTGGGATTGGAAATTTTACCTTTCTCCCTTCAGCTTCTGAACAATACAAAGTAGTCCTTAAAGATAAGCAGGCTGCTGCCATACCTTTTCCCGCAGTTCAACAGTCAGGGTATGCATTGCAAGTCACCGACACACTTGTTAATCAACTAAAGGTAGCCATCCGATCAAAGGGGGGTGCCACGTCTGCGAATGACGTCTACATGCTGGTACACACAAGACAGATTGTAAAGATGGCCATGTCAAAATCGCTTAACAATGGCAGTACTATTTTTCTGTTAGACATAAATAATTTTGAAGAAGGCATTTCCCATATTACCGTATTCAACGAAAGCCACCAACCTGTATGTGAACGTCTTTTCTTTAAACATCCATCAAAAGAACTTTCCATTACTGTACAGGCTGATGAGAAAAAATATTCAGTCAGGAAAAAAATACGGCTTGGAGTGCAAGTTACTTCCACGCCTTTCCAATCCGGCAATTTTTCAATGTCGGTTTTTAAAGCTGATTCTTTAAATCAAATTAACCTGCCAGATATTCAATGTTATGAGTTTCTCACTTCTGATCTAAAAGGTAAAATAGAATCGCCAGCATTTTATTTTTCAAACGACCCAATTGTCGCAAAAGCAACCGACAACTTGATGCTCACACACGGGTGGAGTCGTTTCAAATGGGAAGAAATTCTGAATAACAGAAGCCAACCAATAGTGTTCACTCCGGAATTTCGAAATCATGTTATCACTGCAAACATTATGGATATCAAAACCGGAACACCAGCCTCCGGCATTCAAACCTATCTATCTTCCCCCGGGAAAAATATCAGACTATATGGAGCACGCTCAGATTCAAAGGGGGATCTTCACTTTGATATCCGTGACTTTTATGAAAAAAAGAAAATCATCATTCAACCTAATCTTAGTCAAGATAGTACTTTCCAAATTAATATTCATACTCCCTACTCTGAAACATTTTCCTCTTACAGGCTTTCTCCATTTAGCATTACGTCTGCCTGGAAAGACCAAGTGGTTGAACGTAGTATTTCTATGCAAACTGTGAATACCTATTACGCGAAGAATATTACGTATAAAAACTTTTCAATCGATAGCGCTGCTTTCTATGGTGAGCCAGACGAAAAATATTTACTAGACGACTACACACGCTTCAGCGTGATGGAAGAGGTGATGCGTGAATACGTACAGGGAGTGTGGGTTAGAAAAAGAGACGGAAAATTTATCTTTAAGGTACCCGATACTCCTAACAAAGGTTTATTTCAAAATGAGTCATTGGTATTGCTGGATGGTGTGCCGATTTTTGATGTCGATAAAATTATGGCCTTTAGTCCATTGAAAGTACAAAAGCTTGACGTCATGACACGTAAATATTTTCTTGGCTCTTTCGCATTCGAGGGCATTGTAAGCTATATCACCTACAAAGGCGATCTAGGAGGTTTTGAACTTGACCCCAAAGCAACAGTGCTTGATTATCAAGGATTGCAATTGCAAAAGGAGTTTTTCTCTCCCCAATATCAAACACCATCCCAAGTTGAAGGCAGACTTGCCGATCGTAGAAATCTCTTGTACTGGGCTTCAGACATTAACTTATCTGGCAACGAAAATCGATCCATAGAATTTTATTCATCTGACGAACCCGGTATTTATAAGGTAGTAATTCAGGGAGTAGATTCTGATGGGATTACCGGCAGTGCCACAACTTCGTTTGAAATAAAAGCCCCCGAAAACAATTAGGCATAGACTCTAAAAATTTTGATTTAAATTTAAGGTGATAAGATCAGATCTGTGAACCATTCGCGCCTTGCCGTTAATCTTTTCTTCTTCATCAACGGCTTTGTACATGCCAACCTGGCCACGCGATTTCCACGAATACAAGAATTGTTTAAAATTGACAATGGAACATTAGGATTAGTATTACTAGCAACCTCGTTGGGGGCAGTGTTGGCTATGCCGTTTACTGGCTGGTTAATCCTTCGCAACGGAAGTCGGAAGATCAGTATCATTTCTGTTTTTTCGTATTGCATTTTCGTGCCGCTCGTTCCGCTTATGCCGGGCTTGGTCGGATTGTTTTTTATCTTTTTTATGATGGGCGTAACAGCTGGCATGTTAGATGTATCGATGAACTCACAGGCCGTGATGGTGGAGCAACAAATGCAAAAGCCTATCCTGACATCCTTCCATGCGTTGTTCAGTATTGGTATGGTAGCTGGGGCAAGCTGCGGTTCGCTTTTTATTAAACTTCAAAGTCCGTTGGTTATTCATCTCAGCATTATTACTGCACTGAGTATAGCTGGAGCATTGTGGGCGCGTTATCATCTTATTCATGACAAGCCACAGGAAAAACTGGATGGCCCAGCGTTCAGATTGCCAAATGCGGCTATGGTGAGTATTGGAATCATCGCCTTCTGCTGCATGCTTGGCGAAGGTGCCATGGCAGACTGGAGCACTAACTACATGGAAAATATTTCTCATGCTGATAAAGCCTTTGCACCACTTGGGCTGTCTGCCTTTGCATTGGCCATGACGATTGGTAGAATTTTAGGAGACTCTGCCCGCTCGAAATTTGGTGACCAAAAATTGATGATCGCCTGTAGCCTAGTTTCCACATTTGGATTAAGTTTCGCTATGATCTTTATTAGTCCATATGCAACTATTGTAGGATTTTTTATAGTTGGCTTGGGGCTATCAGCTATTGTGCCTATTGCCTATAGCAT
>JAYVBN010000181.1:0-2155 GCA_043750455.1 Bacteroidia bacterium
CGCCAAATTTATTCCTATATTATCGTTGGTCCAATCAAAGGTTACTCCTGGATCTGCATTCGAGGTAAATGAAATCCCAGGAATTGGATCTCCAGAACAAACGACAATAGAAGTAACAACGGCAACTACTGGAGTTGCTTTAATCGTAATTGTAAAGGTCTTGGAGTTTACACCTGTACTTACACAACTATTTTTACTTGCACTTACTACAATGGTTCCAACAAAGTCAGCACCTGTATTATTAGCTGGTGCCGTATATACGATATCACCTGATCCGTTCAAAGTCGTACCAATCAAAGTATTAGAATTTGTCCAGGTAATCGTTGCACCAACCACATTGCTTGTCAGTGGAATATTAACCAGATCTCCAGGGCAAAAGAGCTTATTCGTTACCGCTGTCACTACTGGCTCAGGATTAATTGTAATCGTAAATGTCTTGGCAGGACCTGTGCAGAGATTTTTAGATCCTGTTACAGAAATGTTTGCAGTTAATGGCAAACCACTAATATTAGTAGCTGCAGTAAACGCGGTAATATCTCCAGTTCCGGAAGCAGCAAGATTGATTGCGGTATTATCATTGGTCCAATCAAATGTCACGCCACCTGACCCAACGTTAGAACCAAAAGCAGGAACAGTAATTGTTTGACCTGAGCATACAACGATATCCGAAATTGCATTTACTACAGGTGTAGGTTTAATGGTGATCGCAAATGTCTTTGTATTTGCGCCAACGCTCACACAACCATTCTTTGTTGCCGACACCACGATTGTCCCAACAATATCAGCACCTGTATTATTTGAAGGTGCCGTATATATGATATCCCCAGCACCGCTTACACCGATACCTATTGTAGCATTACTGTTAGTCCATGAAAGACTCGCACCGGCTACATTGCTAATTAAAGGAATGTTTACTGATTCACCCGAGCAGAAGCTCTTGTCGGTAACTGCTGTAACGACAGGCTCAGGATTAATGGTGATTTTGAACGTAACTGCTGGTCCAGAACAACCGGTTTTTGTTGCTGAGACACTAAAGTTTGCAACAATAGGAATTCCACTAATATTTACTGGTGCAGTATAACTTGGGATGTTTCCACTTCCTGTTGCAGGCTGACCAATTGCTATATTATCATTTGTCCAGTTAAATAATTCTCCCCCACTTGTATTCGCTGAGAATACTACACCTGAAATAAGATTTCCGGAACAGACCGTAACATCCGCTACTGCAGCTATAATTGGAGTTGGTTTAATCGTAATATCAAATGTTTTGATGTTTACTCCAGAACTTGTACAACCATCTTTAGAAGCATTTACTGTAATTGTTCCAGTAATGTCCGCCCCCGTGTTGTTAGCCGGAGTAGTGAAGTTGATATCTCCACTACCAGTAAATCCAAGACCAACAAGCGGGTTAGTATTTGTCCATGTAATCGTTGCTCCAGGTACGTTGCTCGTCAATGAAATACTTTGCAGGGTTGCAGGACAGTATGACTGGTTTAAGATAGCAGCTACGACTGGCTCCGGTTTAATGGTAACTGTGAGGGTAAATGGAGCACCTGAGCACGCTGGTGTTCCCGCTCCTAAAGGAGTAATGGTATAGATAACATCCACAGGACCGCCTGATACGTTTCTCCAACGATCATCCTGAATTTCAGTGGCGGCAAACCCAGCACCATTTATCGGTGCTCCAGCACTTGCAACCAGACCGTTGTTATTAATTGAAAGACTATAGCTTGCTGCGGAACCAGTAAGGAGTGTAGAGAGATTAATGCCTACTGCTTCATCACTGCAAATTGATGCCACCGTAGTATTTCCAACAGGTTGAGGATTTACAGAAATTGTGAACGTCCGAACAGGGCCTAAACATCCATTCTTTGTTCCAGTCACACTTATCGTGCTTACGAAAGGCGAACTGGTAGTATTAAGGGCTGCTGTAAAGCTTGGAATATTACCACTTCCAGATGCACCCAAACCTGTCCCTATGTTATCATTGGTCCAATCAAAGGTCACTCCCGCGCCTGCGTTCGAACCAAAGGCAATCAATGCCACGGTGCCGCCAGAACATACTGTAACATTCGTAATCGCATTGACAATAGGTGTTGGCTTGATGGTGATCGTAAAGCTCTTCGCATTCGCGCCTGCACTTACACATCCATTA
>JAYVBN010000182.1:0-2402 GCA_043750455.1 Bacteroidia bacterium
GCTTCCTCATGTGAACGAACCTTTGCTGTTGGCCCAACAGGAATATCAATAACTACATGGGTTGATCCGGCAGCGGCTTTCTTTGAAAGCACCGAAGCAATCATTTGTCCTTCACTATCAATTTCAAGTGCCTTTTCAACTGCAATCAATAGATCATCCGCAGGGCTTAACATAACCGCTCCTCCCCAAGCAATGCATCCACCTTCTATTTCAACTACCTGTTGTATTTTTTCAATTGACAGATTTACGGTAGTCATTGTTTCCATAGTATCCGCTGTTCCTGCAGGAGAAGTAATTGCTCTTGATGATGTTTTAGGAATTGTCAATCCGGCTGCTGCCACTATGCTCACTACAATTGGAGTGGTACGATTACCGGGAAGCCCACCAACACAATGTTTATCAAGAATTATGTTTTTTTTCCATTTCATTATTTTACCCGTTGCAATCATGGCTTTAGTAAGACCAATCATTTCATTTATGGTTAGATTGTCTCCTGCACAAGCCGAAACAAATCCCGCTATTTCGATATTGGAATAATGACCCGCTACTACATCTTTAATTATTTCATTATAAGAAGTTTCGTCAAGCTCTTTTCCATACATCTTAGCTCTTACTTTACTTAATGATTCAATAGGGTGTAAGTGAGAAACAAATATGATGTCTCCATCCTTTACTCCTAAACGTTTAATTGCTTCAATAGACAAACCGACTTCACCCTTCTTTAATATTTCGGAGTGAACAACATTGAGTGTAGCGATAATCCGATTGCTGCTTGTATGAACTATCACTCTTGTGAGTGCAGTAAAACCTTCTGATATACAGACATGGCAATCTACTCTCATGAAAATGATGTTTTCACGATAGGTATCGATGCCGAGATCTTTAACTCTTAAGCTATGACTGTGAGGGTTGTTCATACTAATTTTTTAATCTTCAATTATCGAAATTTGATTTAGCTTAGGAATAGTTGAATTCCAGCCATACACTTCATTGATTTTATATTTTAATCCAACTGAAGCTTTGTGTTCTCCATGCACAATAAAAATGTGTTCCGGTTTCTGTTTTATTCCACTCATCCAATCAATTAATCCTTTCTGATCTGTGTGTGCAGAAAGCCCTTCTAAATTTTTAATTTCAGCTCTCACCGGAAAATATTTTCCAAAAAGTTTTACCTCCTTTGCTCCTTCCAGCAATGCTCGCCCTCTTGTTCCTTCAGCTTGGTATCCAACCAACAAAACAGTTGCGGAAGGTTGACCAAGGTATTGTACAAAATAAGTAAGTACTCTGCCACCGGAAGCCATACCACTTGCTGCAATAATAATTTTAGGAAGTCCGGATGCAGCCAGTTTATAGGTTTCCTGAATGGTTCGTATTTGCTTTATGTCTTTTAACATTTCCTTACACTCATCCATCGGAAGTTTATGCCAGGAGGGGTATTGCTCAAAAATATCCAACACACTTGTTCCCATTGGACTATCCATATAGATAGGAAGATTTGGAATAGCTCCGTTTTTTCTGAGCTTCCATAACAAATACATTAACATTTGAATGCGCTCAACTGCAAAGCCGGGGATGATAATAGTGCCTTTCTTTTTAGCGACTGTATTGATTATCTCGATCAGGTTCTCTTCTGAATGTTTTGGATGCAGACGATCTCCATAAGTGGATTCTATAAAAAGTATATCTGCCGTTTCTGGTTTTTGAGGAGGATACATTAATAAATCATTTCCCCTTCCAATATCTCCTGAGAAAACTAAAATCTTATTTTTTATTTTTAATTCTATAAATGTTGCACCGATGATATGGCTATTGTATTTAAAACGGCAGAATATTTTCTTATCAATTTCAATCCATTTATCAAGTTCTTGTGGCCGGAAAAGTGGCAGCGTTTTTTTTACATCTTTAGTATCATACAAAGGTTTAGCTGGCTTGTGTTTGGAAAATCCTTCCGCATTGGCCCTCTCCGCATCTTCTTCCTGAATTCTTGCACTGTCTTCTAAAATAACTTTTGCTATTGCAAGTGTAGGCTCTGTTCCCCATATCTCTCCTGTAAATCCAACGCTAACTAGCCTTGGCAGATAACCGACATGGTCGAGGTGACCGTGTGTAAGCAATACCATATCAATCTTTTCTACATTAAATGAGATGCTCTCCCAATTTAATAAGCGCAATTCTTTTAATCCCTGAAATAATCCGCAATCAACTAAAATGTTTTTATCCTGCGTTTCAATAAGGTATTTCGATCCTGTAACCGTTCCGGCTGCTCCTAAAAAATGTATTTTCATATCGCTGTTTTTATATTTAAAATTTATTTATCAAGTTTTCAAGTACAGTCCCAGCCATGAATGATACAAAAGCTGCTATTCCTCCAAGAAATACTGTTTCTGAAATACCTTTGATTT
>JAYVBN010000183.1:0-3495 GCA_043750455.1 Bacteroidia bacterium
TCATTCGCATCCTCATATGAAAGTCCCGCAGGATAATATCCACCAGCCCATGGATTATGAAGCGATGTTTGATCAGAACCTAAGTCCACATAAATATTCTCTTTGTCAAATTTCTCCCACACATCCACTACGTTTCCCTGATAAGCAATTGAAACAACTTCTTTATCCTTCTTTGCTTTCAATACACGTTTCACCAACTTATCCAGGTCTTCAATTACTTCATCAACCCAACCTTGTGCGTGACGCTTATCAGTTGCTTTCTTGTTCACCTCCGCGATAACTGTAATACAACCTGCAATATTTCCTGCTTTTGGTTGCGCCCCACTCATTCCACCGAGGCCTGATGTAAGAAAGATTTTTCCGGCAAGTCCTTCACCTTGCTTTGATATTTTTCTACCTGCATTTAAAATAGTGATGTTGGTACCATGAACAATGCCTTGTGGGCCAATGTACATGTAAGATCCCGCGGTCATCTGACCATATTGAGTAACACCTAAAGCATTGAATTTTTCCCAATCATCTTGCTTCGAATAGTTTGGAATCATCATTCCGTTTGTAACTACTGCACGCGGTGCTTCCTTTGATGAAGGGAACAAGCCCATTGGGTGACCGGAATATATATGAAGAGTTTGTTCATCATTCATAGTGGCGAGATACTTCATGGCAATCAAGTACTGCGCCCAATTTTGAAACACTGCTCCATTGCCGCCATAGGTAATTAACTCGTGTGGATGTTGTGCAATGGTAGGGTCAAGATTATTTTGAATCATCAACATCATGGCGGCTGCCTGTTGAGATTGATAAGGATACTCTGAAATAGGCCGTGCAAACATTTTGTATTCGGGACGGAACCTATACATATAAATCCGTCCATACATTTGTAACTCTTTGTAAAATTCAGCAGCCAAAACTTCATGATGCCTGGGATGAAAGTACCTCAGTGCATTTTTTAGCGCCAGCTTCTTTTCTTCCTTTGATAAAATATCTTTTCGTTTAGGGGCATGACTAATAGAGCTGTCATACTCCTTCGCGAGTGGCAATTCATCCGGGATGCCTTGAAGTATCTGTTCCTCAAAACTTAATTCAACGGTGATCATACGGCTGCCTTTTTCTGAAAATGATGCGGCATAAAGTTCTGTTTCGTAAACTGGTAACCAAAGTCAAATATCTCCTGTGCCTTTCCAATATCAAAACTACTAAAACGATCCATGCGGGTAGGTTCGATAAACACATCACACATCTGACGGCTTACCAATGTATTGGAAGAAATGGCCATTAGCAAACTCCGTTCGATCACCAACTTTAAATTCTTTGGATCAAACTCGGAGTTGATATGATTACAATGCGAGCCAACTATAAAATCGCATTTATCACGAATAGGACGAACGGGAAGGTTATCCAGTATTCCACCATCTACATAAAGTCCACCATTGAAACTGACCGGATTGAAAACAGCTGGGATACTACAAGATGATGCAATAGCCGGGATCAACTCCCCTTCGGTGAAGTAGTGAATGTGACCTTTACGGATTTCGGTAGCAGCAATTGTGAGCGGTATCTTAAGGGCACTAAAATTATTCTCCGGAATATGTTTTCGCAAAAGCATTTCTAATCCATCCATCTTTAGTAAGCCAGCCCATGCCCATGCGGGGCTCACCGATTTGAAAATAGAAAGGTTTCGTATAATGTCAAAAATCTCAGCGGGCTTGTAACCATACGAATAAAGTGCTGCTACAATAGAACCAGCACTTGTTCCTGACGCAATTGAAAACTTTACACCCATTTCATCAAGTGCTTTCAATACACCAATGTGCGCAACTCCGCGCGCGCCACCTCCGGATAGAACCAATCCGATTTTCATAAATACCAATACATTAAACTATTTTAAACCAGCTTGCTTGTAAATGCTATTGAGCGTGCCGTGCGGAACTTCATCGGACATTCGATGAAAGGCTATGGTTACGATCCCTGTTTTTACATTATGCTTGTATGCCCTGTGACTCCCTTTTTGACGTACCTGAAACCAGCCATCCTCCTCTATTAGCTTAACAACTTCCTTATATTTCATTTCGAAATCAGGATAGAACAAGCATTTCAGATTCGGAATTAGCTTCTGGTATTTCCAGTCCAGATTCCTTCATTACTTCTATGTGAAGGTTGATAGCCTCAATGATATTCTCTTCGACTTCTTTCTTCGTGACCCCAGCTGAGGTGCAGCCTGGCAAATCAGGAAGGTATGCGCTGTAGCCATCTTTACTCTTCTCGTATATAATAAGGTATTTTCTCATCTTGTTAACTTTTTTGGATTATTGCAAAGTTACTAAAAATAGTAAGTCTAAGTCGTTGGCGTAAGCACTGAATCAGAAAGCAATGCTATACTAAATCCTTCAAACTAAAAGTTTCGCTTAACCTCACTCCTTTTTCTGTATGCTTCACCGTGCAACACTCATTAAAAGGATCATGTTCTAAAAACAAAATGTACCCGTTATCTGCCGCTTCTTTTAAGAATATTTCTTTCTCGGTCATAGTAATGAGGGGTCGCGTGTCATATCCCATCACGTAAGGCAGTGGAATGTGACTTGATGAAGGAATCAAATCAGCAACAAAACAAATGGTCTTGTCTTTGTATCTGATCTTAGGCACCATCATCTTATCTGTGTGGCCTGATGCATAAAAAATATCAAATTGATTAAATGGTGATGATTTACTGTTATCAACAAAATTCAAATGCCCGCTTTCTTGCATAGGCAAAATGTTTTCAGACAAAAAACTGGCCTTCTCTCGTTCATTGGGCTGAGTAGCCCACTTCCAATGATCGGCATTGCTCCAATACTTTGCGTTCTTGAAGGTGAGCGAAAGTTTATCCTCATCCTTCTTTACTCCACCACCGCAATGATCAAAGTGAAGGTGTGTCAAAAACATATCGGTTACATCCTCAGGTGAAAACCCGGCTTTCTTTAATGAGCTTGCTAAACTGTCATCGCCATGCAGATAGTAATGACTAAAAAATTTGTCATCCTGTTTACTTCCCATCCCATTGTCAATAAGAATAAGTTGATTACCATCTTCAATCATCAGGCAACGCATCGCCCACGAGCACATATTATTAGCATCGGCAGGATTTGTCTTTTGCCACATCGATTTTGGCACCACACCAAACATGGCACCACCATCTAATTTAAAGAATCCAGTGTTAATTACATGTAATTGCATACTCAAAGTTAGTAGGCAGTTGGCAATAAACAATTGACAATCTTACAACACAAAAAAACCGCTCAAGCGCGGTTTAGATTTGTCAATTGCCTATTGTTGATTGTCAATCATTCCTTCACCACTCCCATTGCACAGAACTTCTCAATGCGTTGATCTATCCTTTCCTGAGTTGAAAGTTTATTTAAGTTTTTAAAGTTTTCAAGGATAACACGCTTAACCTCTTGTGCCATCCACTTTACATCCGTGTGAGCCCCGCCAACCGGCTCTTTGACAATACCGTCA
>JAYVBN010000184.1:0-2951 GCA_043750455.1 Bacteroidia bacterium
CGCTGCGGGTCATTGAATTGAATCGGCTCGCCCGGCTTTGCATATACGATTTGCAGTATGAGCGAGGCCTCACCGCGGCCACTGAAGCCCGTGAATTAGCTAGGGTTATAAAGTATCCTCAGGGTGATGGAATGTATTTGAGAACGCTGGATGTGTTGCACCCTGATGTATGGGGAACAATTGAGCCTTATGGGACATTGGTATTTTGGAGTTTTGATGACCTGAAAAAAACAGAACCTTTGATTAACATTCAATCACCAGGGCAAGTAGATAATGCCAAAACAAAAATAGCACGAATATCTGCTTCGCAGGCATTGGTGAAATTGGGAAACAAGGAAATGGCAGCCCATATCTATCACTTAATGGCATCTAATAATTTGGAAGAAAAAAACACTGAACAGGCGCTTGAATCCATTGAAAAGGCTGAACATATTTTTATGGATATGAGGTTAGCGATTCCGTTAATGAAATCAAAAATTCTCAAAGCCCAAATTCTCATGGCAGCAGGAAAAGATTTAGATGTTCGAAAGGAAGAATTGGAAATGGCGCGAATAAGTGAAAGGCATGAAGTTGAACGGGAAAGAGCTCTTCTATATAATCTTATTGCAGTTTACTATTTCTGGAACACTAACCAGACTGACATTGCGCTTGATTATTCACTTAAAGGAGTTCAGATTTTAGAAAATTTGGTTGAAAAACATTTCCTAGCAGAGGTATATTGGTTGGCAGGTGCAGAATTCTACATTTTGGAGTTTTTACAGAAATCAGTTGAATATTTTTCAAAGTGCTTTGAATTGATAAAGAACGAAAAAAGAAATGATGCCTGGCTCAGCAATTTTTACCTCTTTTATTCTCAGCGATTAGTAGAAGCAGGAGATTATAAAAAAGCCGAAGAAATTTTTGCCATCGGTAAAACCATAGATACTGGGGAAGGCACCCAATTAAAATTTGAAGGGCTACTATTGATGACTAAGGGTCAGTATAGGGAGGCTGCAGAAAAGTTTAGCGCGGTCTATGTATTGTGGGGGCTGGAGAGGGGGGAGCCAGGTGGTGATGAATGGTTGAACAACAAAATTGCCTCCTGTCTCAGTCATTTAGGAAAATGGAAAGAAAGTAACCGCTATGCTATAAAAGCCTACCAACTATCCGTTCAAAAACAAAACAGAAAAGCAGAGGTGAAAAAAGCCTGCCTTTTACTTTCTGAGAATTATGAAAAACTGAGGGAAGTTGGTAAGGCATTGGAATACCTTAAGATTTATTCCGAATTAGTAAAAAAAGATAAGCTACAAGAGATATCAAGCAGAGCAACTAAAATGGAAATTCAGGCAGTGGTTGCAAAGAGTGACCAGGCAAGGAAGATTCTGCAGCAAGAAAAGATTTTACAGGAAAAGGCCAATCAGAATCAACGGTGGTGGTTATTCAGCATTGCTGCTGGTTTGTTTTCATCATTTGTAGTAGTGTTCTTATTGATGAGAAACAACAAGCACAAGCAGAAGGCGAATGTATTGCTGCAAAAACAAAAAGAAGAAATCAACCATCAAAAAGACAAGGTAGAAGAAGCACTTAACGATTTAAAGTCCACCCAATCCCAACTTATACAAAGTGAGAAAATGGCAAGCCTTGGAGAACTCACGGCAGGTATTGCCCACGAAATTCAAAACCCGTTGAACTTCGTTAATAATTTTTCGGAAGTGAATACAGAGTTGATCAAAGAGATACAAGACGAAAGACGTAAGACACAAGACCAACGCGATGATAAACTGGAGGATGAACTTCTGCAAGACATTGTTCAGAATCAGGAAAAAATAAACCACCACGGCAAGCGCGCAGCCGATATTGTAAAAGGAATGTTGCAACACAGCCGTAGCAGCAGCGGAGCAAAAGAACCAACTGATATCAATGCTTTAGCAGACGAGTATTTGCGATTGGCTTATCATGGTTTGCGAGCAAAAGACAAATCATTTAATGCCGTGTTGAAAACTGATTTTGATGAAAGCATTGGCAGCATCAATGTCGTTCCACAAGATATTGGAAGGGTGATTTTGAATTTGATTACGAATGCATTTTATGCGGTGAACGAGAAGGCCAAACAAAACATAACGGGATATGAACCAACTGTTTCAGTCAGCACAAAGAAAGAAGGCAACAAAGTGTTGATCTCCGTAAAAGACAACGGCAACGGTATTCCACAAAAGATACTCGACAAAATATTTCAACCCTTCTTCACAACCAAACCAACCGGGCAGGGAACTGGTTTGGGATTGAGCTTGAGCTATGATATTGTGAAGGCGCATGGCGGGGAATTGAAAGTGGAAACAAAGGAGGGAGAGGGGAGTGAGTTTGTTGTTCAGTTGCCCGTTGCCTGAGCTAACTTTGCTGTGGAAGGGAAACACTTATCAAAACCCCTCATTTGATACCCATACACAAATTGATGCGAATTTTAAGTATCTAATTCCATGAAAAGCATATCTTTTATGGAATATATTCTATATTTAGAGTCTAGACAAGCAGGCAATGATTGAAAGAACATTATTGAAAGTACTTGAAGCAAGGATAGACTACAAAAAAGCACTCATCATTTTTGGCCCCAGGCAAACAGGTAAAACCACGCTGGCAAAAGCCCTTGCCGATCAACTGCAACAGCCAGTTGAATATTTTAATGGTGATGCAGCGGTAACAAAATCGTTGTGGAAAGTGGAAAATATAGCCGCACTCAAGCAAAGCTTCGGAACAAAAAGAATCGTGATTTTGGACGAAGCCCAAATGATTGAACAAGTAGGAATGATTTGCAAACAACTCATTGATGCCAACCTTGGAATTCAGTTTATCATCACCGGCTCTTCGTCACTCACCATTGCCGATAAAACCCAGGAACCATTAACAGGCCGCAAGTGGGAATATTTTTTATACCCTATTAGCTGTGCCGAACTAATGACCTATCAGGGTATTCC
>JAYVBN010000185.1:0-3739 GCA_043750455.1 Bacteroidia bacterium
TAAAACGATTTGGAAGATTTCATCTGCGAAGAAGAATCAATCTTGCAAAACGTTAGCTCAACTATTGTCGATTTTAGAGTCCTGATCAAACCCTCTCCACTCCCAACCCCGGTTTATCCGAGCAAGACATAATTCCATATTTCAAAATAAAACCGCCCTTTACCACATCGCGGGCGAGGTCCAAACTTCCATCGAGGTCAATGTATTTGGTATTGGAACAGGCAAACGCTGTGTGAAGCGCTGCTGTAATACTCACAATGCTTTCATCGTTGCATCCCCAGAACAAATCCACGCCTTCCTGTAAACCAATGTCGGCAATCTTTAATCCCTGAGATATTCCTCCACACTTCATCAGCTTGATATTAAAAATACCGGAGGCGCGAGGTGGCTTCACTAATTCCAATGCATCATTTGCGGATAGCAATGATTCATCGGCTGCAATGACGGTCCGGATTTCTTCGGGTAACTTCTTTGCTTCATCAATGGCTTTTGCGGGAAGTGGCTGCTCAATCAATTCAATATCTAAATGCTTGGTCTTCTTATAAAACTCAATGGTCTGGTCTGAAGTATAACCCTGGTTTGCATCTATGCGAATCACAAACTTCTTCCCAAATTTTTCGCGGAGTTTTACAATTCGTTCAATGTCTTCTGACAAATCTTTTCCCAGCTTCACTTTCAAAATCTTAAAGCCTCTTTCGCCATACTCTTGTGCTTCTTTCAAGGTCTCCTCCACGTTCTTTATTCCAATCGTATTGGAAGTAGGTAATGATTTTATTTTCTGACCTAAGAATTGAACTAATGGGATTCCTAAAAACTTGGTGAATGCATCGTACAAAGCGATATCAATCGCTGCACGCGCAGCGGGAGTCTTTGTAAACTTTTGATACGCTTCAAAATTCAGTTGTTGAAATTCGCGAATGTCTCTTCCAATCAAAAACTCTAAATTCTTTTCTTGCAAGGCAGCCATGGTCTGATCCAGATTTTCGCCTGTTACGTACTCGCTTGGATTGGCCGCACCAATTCCAGTAACGCCATTGTCTAATGTGATTTCGATAAAGGCGTTTAACACCTCATCAATTGTTTTGAACGCGATGGTGTAGGGCTTAGTGTTGCCGAGGTCCATTGACCAGACTTTTATGGATTTGATTTTCATTCTTTAAATAGTATTGAGTAGTGAGTACTTAGACATGAGATTAGCGATCGCTAGACTTGTGCGATTGATTTTTCGATCATGTCTTTGAAAATAGGAATCAGCCTGGCTACACCATCTTCCAATGGAAGGATGACTGGCATTCCCAATTCTTTCTCTTTTGAATCTGCATAATCACGGGCTTCTTTCTCGGTCATCTTGTGTGTATTTATAGTGATAGCCACAGTTGGCGCACCATATATCTTTATAAGAGCCACCTCATCTTTTATATCTGCAATGAGGGCAGGATAATCTTCGAGGCCTTTAAACTTTTTACGCGAAGGGTTGTGTTGAATTACTGCCGCATCGGCATCGGCAGATACAATCCATTCCGCACCCGCAGGACCACTTGGATTGCGCAACGAAGATTGACCTTCAATGAAAATAATATCGGGCTTTGCCTCTCTCCAGCATTGCACCACGGCATGCTCCATTTCTCCACTGATAAAATCATTAAGCGTGCTGTCAAATACAAATCCATACTTCGCTCCCTGCATCCAACCTGTCTGGCCTGTATATATCATCTCCGCTTTATAGCCCGCTGCCTTCATCGCTTCTACTAAAAAACGCGTTGTTGTTCGCTTACCTAAAGCACAATCCGTTCCAAGCACCGCAATTTTCGGACAACGAACTGATTTTATCTCGCCCGACCAGAAGTGAAGGTCTTTCACTTTTTTTGGTTTGCGTACATCGATAATTTCTAAACCACGTGACTTCGCGAAGTCAGCCAGTTCTGTAATGTCCGAAATATATTCGTGCAACCCATTTATTAAACCATATCCATGAATCAATGCGTCTTTTAAAATTGCTCGAAGTGAATCTGGAATAACACCACCTTTTGTGGCAACGCCTATGATGGCATAGACGGCTTTCTCTTTTCCGTTCTTTGCAAAATCATCGATGGACGCATGAATGGGTATGTTTCTTTTCTTTCCATCCAGAACTTCGCCAGCATCTTTGCCAGGATTTTTATCATCAATAACGGCTACTATATTGAATCGATCAGTACCTCGAATAAGGCCGTGGGCAGTTTTACCGTTATTGGAATCCAGGTGTCCCGCAGTGATAATAATGGCGTTAGGTTTTTGCATAGCTAAAATTTGAGTGCGAAAATTTCGGTGAATAGGTAGTAAAGTCCAAGCGTTCGATCAGGTGAATTAAAATTATTGATCATATGAGAATCGAAAGTCAGACAAATCGGGCTTGTGAACCTTCTTCCTCTTCAATTCATAATTATAAATCAGCTGACCAAGGTCTTTCATAAACGGATAGCCCAGGGTTTTGTACTCGTATTTGCCGTCATTATAAATTCCATCTGTGTTCGTGTTGATCACCACAGAAAGCATAAATTCAACTCCGTTATCAAAATCAACTAAGTATGCGTTGTCGATGAGATAGCCGTAGGCATCTCCCACTTTGTTGAATATCCGAATACTTGACGGGATTTTACTTTTGTCCTCTCCAAACATCAGAAATTTACAATAAGCATCATACATCGCAGTGTCCTTTCTGTAGGGAGGAAATAAAGTTTCCGTTGGCAACTGTGACATGTATTTCAAAACAAACTGACGATCTGATTCCGATATATCAAAGCGAAGTCTGGGGTTAACCGTTTCCGGGAATAGCAGGGCACGAAGAAGTTTTTGCTGATCCGTGAGTGAGTAAAAGTTTTTATACGTGAAATCAAAAGGCTTTTCGACAAGCAGATCATTTTTCATAAACCCAATCCCTTTTGAAACAACAGCAGGAGGTCTTATCGAATCATTGTTCACCAACATAGATTGCGAATAAACAAGTGTGTCATTACTTTCAAATCGAACTGCCTCGGTATGTCTGTTTTGATCAGGTGCTAAGGGTCGCTCAAGCCTATGTAAAATTCTCATAGCATAGCCCTTATCTTTCAAACTTTTGTTGATTTGTTCTTGTCCTACAAATTCATAAAGTCGGTTAAAAGCATCATTGTCGCTCACCACCAGAATCTTTTTCGCATAATGTGCTATGGAAGGAAGTCCTGTTTCAGAAGTGGAATCCTTAGTGACAGATTGTTGACCTGAATACGCACTATCATGAAACATTGGAGTGTTTTTGCCAAGGCCTTTTATATTAAGCTGCTTCAGTTTCTCTAACGAAAGCAGCACCAATGGTAATTTTACAGTAGAAGCTGGATAAAAATATCGGGCAGAGTCAGCGTTGAAATAAAATGATTTAAAACGAGGGTAGTTATTTTCATCCCGGTTGATTTGAGTATAAATTATCTGGACCTCGAATGAGTCTTTACTTTGCAGAATTCTTCCATACTGGTTGGGTTTTTGATTCATCAGGCGCTCCAGCAACTGCTCGTCCTCTTTAACTTTAGTTTCGCAAGAAGTAAAAAAGGAAGTAAAAAACGTCAATAGAAGAATAATTGAGGCACATCTTATCATATTGAAAAATTGAGGCATGAAATTAGTGTAATTTTATATCTATAAATCAACCGTCTATGAAATACTTAATGAGTTTGATTATCACCGTCTGGGTTTGCACCGCAAATGCTCAAGCAATTGTTGGCAC
>JAYVBN010000186.1:0-9597 GCA_043750455.1 Bacteroidia bacterium
TCATACCGATGATGTGGGCTCGGATGAGTATAATCTTAAATTATCGGAGAAGAGGGCTGAGAGCGCAATAGCCTACCTTAATAAAAAAGGAATTGTAAATAAGCGATTTGAAGCTAAAGGGTATGGAAAGAGCAAGCCTCTTGCTCCAAACGACAGCGAAGAAAACAGGGCAATTAATAGACGAGTTGAATTGATTATTTTGAAAATTGAATAGTTGGAATGGTTAGCAAGACACAGTCCTCCAATTACTGATTACCTTTTTTACTGATCACCTGTCGCTCAATACACAAATTCTCCCACTTCACTTTTGATCGTCACTTGTTTTTGAAGAGAGACTTCAACGCGGCCAATTACTTTTGCTTCCACACCATGACTTTTTGAAATTTCAATAACCCTATCGGCAATTTCGGCTTTCAAATAAATTTCCATCCGATGCCCCATGTTAAAAACTTTGTACATCTCCTTCCATTCCGTTCCTGATTGCTCTTGAATCAGTTTAAAGAGCGGAGGCACACCAAACAAATTGTCTTTGATGACATGAAGATTTTCTATGAAGTGCAAGACTTTTGTTTGTGCTCCACCACTGCAATGCACTAACCCATGAATTTGAGAGCGTAATTCTTTAAGGATTTCAATTATGACAGGTGCATACGTCCGTGTCGGTGACAAAACGAGTTTACCAATATTAACATCTACACCCGGGATGGTGTCAGTTACTTTATAACTCCCTGAATAAACTAAATCGCTGGCAACTGCTGAGTCAAATGATTCAGGGTATTTTGTCACGTAATCTTTATGAAACACATCATGACGTGCAGAGGTAAGGCCATTGCTGCCCATGCCACCATTGTATGAATCTTCGTAAGTTGTTTTTCCGTAGGAGGCCAGCCCCACAATTACATCACCTGCCTGAATGTTCTTATTATCAATTATCTCGCTTCGTTTCATGCGGGCAGTAACGGTACTGTCCACAATGATGGTACGAACCAAGTCACCAAGATCAGCTGTCTCGCCCCCGGTGCTGATGATATTCATGCCATATTTTCTCAACATTTCCAGCACCTCCTCGGTGCCATTGATGATTGTTGAAATCACTTCACCTGGAATAAGTTTTTTATTTCTGCCGATCGTAGAAGATAATAATATCGGGCCCGTTGCACCCACACAAAGAAGGTCATCCACATTCATGATGATGGCATCTTGTGCTATGCCTTTCCAAACAGAAAGATCACCTGTTTCTTTCCAATAAATGTAGGCGAGAGATGATTTTGTGCCGGCACCATCTGCATGCATAACGGTGCAAAACTCAGGATCATTGGCAAGGAGATCAGGAACAATTTTGCAGAAGGCTTGTGGAAATAATCCCTTATCCAGGTTTTTAATGGCCTGGTGTACGTCTTCTTTGCTGGCGGATACTCCGCGTTGGCTGTAGCGATCGTTAGTCAATTTTTCGATAGATCAATTGGCAAATGTGCCGATTTTTGCTGAATCGAAGAACTTAAAAATAAGATATGTCGAATATCCTGTTGCCATTGGGCTGTCAGTATTGTATTTTACTTTACATGAAAGAAATAAATCATGTCTCATAAAACGGTGGATGAAATCATTGAGGCTCTGCCTCGCTCCGAGCAAGTCATCGTGAAACGATTGCGATTGCTGGTGCTGGAGTGTTTGCCAAAGGCGGAAGAGAAATCATATTATGATATGGGCATCCCTTTTTATCGGCATCATCGCTTGATTTGTTTCATCTGGCCTCCTTCGATCTTTTGGGGCCCCAAGCGAACTCCTGAAACACAACAGGCTAAAGGCGTAGCTTTGGGTTTTAACCAGGGAAATTTGATGTCAAACCAGGATGGGGTTTTACTGGCCGAAGGACGCAAGCAAGTGTATTGTATGTATTTCCACTCGTTGAATGATATTGACGAAGCGCAAGTGCGGGTATTGCTGTTTGAAGCGGGAATGATTGATGAGGGGTTTAAGAAGGGGAAAAAATAGGATTTCTGTAGTGATCTGATAAGTCAAATTTGAGAACCAATGCAAACGAGCCAGTTGGGAAGACAAAATTGGCAAGGAGGTTTTTGATGCTACCTAAACTTTGAAGGATCAAATTTCCAAACTTCAAGTGATCCTTGATTAGTAGATAGATTAAGGCCAAGTCCCCAATATCCATAATTGCCAATAGCAAAACCAATTTGTCCCGCCCTGTAAATCCCTGCATAATCAGCTATTTCAAAGTCCCCACTTCCTGGTATGATTTTTAAAAATGCACTGTGCCTAAAGATGTCTATTGACTCTCCTCCCACAACTACATAGTCCTGAAAGATCATGTAGCTGTTGTTTGCACTTTTTTCAAAGGATCCGATTCGTCTTGCTGTCCATCTGTTTGAATTGGGATCATACATGTTTTCATATTGGGCACCATCCGTAGACGTTGCATACACGTAACCCTTACCTTTGAACCCAAAATTTACGTTTCCCACTGTTTTATAGGGTGGTAGATCTGCTTTTCTGACCCATGAATCTGTTGCTGGACTATATTCCCAGAACTCGTAATTGATTTTACTTCCACTACCGCCACCTGAATAAACTTTGCCTCCAATTTCAAAGGCAAATCCTGCTCCTGCAAAAGCTCCAGGATAATCTTTCCTTCGAGTCCATGCGTTAGTATTTGGATCGTATTCATACCATTCATTATTATAGTTCATACCAAGCCCCACGTATCCTTTACCATTTGCTACTGTACTCACCCTATAACTATCCAGGTGACCAGGATAGGATGCTTTCTGTACCCACACGTCTGAAATTGGATCATACTGCCAGAAATTACCATTATTGGCTCCAACGTAACCCTTACCTGCCAGACTAAAACTTATTCCTAAATATATTCCTGCAAATGGAAAATCTTTTACGCGAGCCCACGAAGCTTCACAGTTTATTTGCAAGAGTGTGGGGCTGGTTACTTGCTTGCCCACATTGTTCTTAATTGTAATTGAAACAGACTCATTAACAGTCTGTAAGATGTCGGGCATCAAAGCACTTGCCGGAACAACAAGCGTACGATTGTCACCTGACGATAAATTGGTAGTGTAAGAACCTATTGTCACAGTATTTTTATATGGCGCAGGACTGAAGTTTTTACCGGTGATGGTAATTTGCTGTGATCGTGAGGTAATGACTTTTGGATTAAAATCCAGAATTTCAACAGGGTCATATGTAAATGCATTTTCCATTACTAGTTGACCACAATTGTCGATCGTTACATCCGTAAAGCCATTGTCTTTCACCATAGCTGATTGGTTCAGCTTACCCCGAATTTCTGTATTACTGGTGCTTACGGTATCAAGTATACTAGCCCCACTGCCCTTCAGGCCATTTCCCTTAATTACAATTTCATCACCGAAGGATCCGTGGGATGGTTCAATAGAATAAATTTCAGGTGGCTTAGGTGATATCATGGGAGTATTAAATTCTTGAATATTTAAATAGGAATTTGCTGGTAATGTGAACACGATATTAAAATAACCGGAACATCCTTCAGGAAGCTGTATAACGATCTGGTTTTTTGTTTTAGACAGAATTTGAAGCCGCTGACTGCCAGCGTTAAAAGATGCATACATGGAATTATCACAGTACGGGAAATTTTTTACATCAACTGTAACGATATCTTTCGGTTTATAAATCAATGGAGAGACAGAAATGACTTCAGGTCGCAGTTCTGTTAAATCAATGCCTTGCGAAGATGCAGAAAAACGCCCATTGGAGAGGGTAAAGGAAATGTCATTCTTTGGAATAGATTGTAAAATGCAAACAATACTTTCCCTTGTTGCTTTAATTACGGCCAGGTTTCTAAGGTTGTCAAAAACCTGTACAGGCTTGTCCTCAAAGGTTAAATTTCTACCCTTTATTGTTATCGTATCACAAGCCTTCACTATTAATGGAGTTATCGAAATAATTTTCGGTAGAATACGATCCAGATCAAGTTTTAAAGGCAGTGGCGACTTGGTAATGTTACCCTCTATGGAAATGGATATAAAATCTTCAGCGGGATTAATGGGTAGCGAACCAGGTACGATAAAGGTTAGCTTGCTCTTTTCTGTCTTAAATAGAGCAGAAGAAATATTCAGGTTGCCGTATTTGAGAGTAACATTGCTGGCAAAATTTCTTCCAATTACCTGTACGGTATCTCCAAAGGCTGCAATTTGCGGAGCCAGTCCTGTTATTTTTGGTCCTTCGCTGCCAAGGCTTTTGAAAGAAACTATATTTCCGTAAACAGTCTTTCCAGATTTTTTAACAATGGATCTTACATAATATGTTTTTTTATCGATCAGGCTTGAGCGAACATCTGTGTAAAACTCATTACCAGTTAGGCTGTCGGCAAGAATCATAAAGGTAGCACCTGATAGCTTAGAATCTTCTCCCCATATAAATCCAAAGTCGGTAACCTGATCGATGTTTAGAAAATCTATTTTAGCACTAAACCTCGCTCCGTTAGAAGTGATATCACTAATGGGATTAGTGTATACCCTGGGATATTTAAAGCCAATTTTTTCTTCCTGCAAGCATGACAAGTAAGAGAGCAGAAAGCATCCCATGAAAAAAAATAGAATCCTTTTCATAATTAAAACCTAATGCCTAACAACACAACTACCCGACTACTATTAACTGTAAGGCTTTTGTTGTTGTTCTTGAACTCCCCTCTGCCAGTGCTATAGGTTATCTCAAACACATTGCGAATGTTATTGATCAAATTAAATGTTGTTCCGGCAGAGATAGTTGGTTGCAGTGACTGTTTTAATTTTTGAGGCAGATCATAACGCTCAAAAAAAACTGTGCTGACATATTCCTTTTCACTTTCCCAGATAAGCGTTGACTTCACGGTAAAAGGAATTGAAATACCTGCCTTTATATATGGCATTACTCTTTTATCTTTTTTGAACAACGAGTATTGAAGAGCAATCGGAATGAGTAGTTCGCCATAGTCCAGATTGATTTTATCTGTCGAGGAGTGATCGCTGGCAACGGACTGGTCGATCACATAAAAATTTTGTAAGTAATAATAAACACCCGTTACAATTGATAATTTTTTACTTTTCTTAAACGTAATAATCGCATTAGCTCCCGCGCTTAGTAGTGTCTTGTCAATAAGAGCAATGTCGTTCAGCCCAAGAGGGGCCTGTCCGTCACGCAGTTTGGAGTTGTTAAACTCGGCACCGGCCACTACACCAAATTGAAAACGCTTAAAGGGTATACTGGCTGACTCAGGATCCGTACAGCGCTGATACTTTATTAAAAGGGTCCGAATCCCCTGAGGATCAAAATGGATTTTTTTAATGGAAGACAAAATGTTTTTGCAGGACTTTAGCGCCTCTGCCAGTAGGGCTTTGTGATTACTTTCTGTTAATTCTTCAAAATGATCCGTTTCAATAAAAAAGCGATTATCATGGAATGAATAGAGCCTTGGTAGCGCATCAATTTCTTTTTTCAGAAAGTGTTTTTCGCGTGTTGCTCCGGTAGTAACTTCTTTCGTGATAAAATGAATACCATTTATCACTCCATAGCCCATGACTTGATCAGGTGTATATTTGGTGTAGGGCTTACCAACTGCAGTAGCAAACTGACATTCCTCATACACATTCAATGTGGTGTCGAGTTGAATGAAACCGTATTGATACTCGCCACTAGAGCGAATAATAAATCCATCTTTAATCTCTTGACTATTTGCACAGTAGCTGGATAGCCAGGCCACCAAACTTAGTACCGTGAATTTTAACCTTGGAGACATTTCCTAGCCGTGTATTGCAGGCTGCAAAATAGCAATTACGCAGTAACTATCCGCCTTTGATGTTCGATCGGCTTACAACAAGATCAAGGGTAATTTTCAACATATGTGTGACTCAGACCTTTGGTTGGGAGATAACAAAAAATTGAATAAGCCGATAAATATGGTTTTATTCGTCCTCTTGATTTTTAAACGCACCAACCCAAACCCAATGAAAGCTTACCTTAAAATTCTGGTTTTGACGATCACATGTTTCGCCATGGTCAGATGCAGTTCCGATAAAGGAACCTCCGGAGATACAACAAGTCCGTCAATTGCCGACAGAAGAAAAGTGGAAAGAGGAACGGACGAAACCATCGAGAAAAAAATTGATGAGCTGTTAGCGCAGATGACACTCGAAGAGAAAATCGGGCAAATGACACAAATCAATAACTCAGCGATTGTTACCAATTCCAATTGGGGCGCTGGGACTGATTTACAAATTGAAATAAAGGTTGACACGGCCAAGCTTGGCGCTATGTTAAGGAAATACTATGTCGGTTCCTTTCTTAATGGCATTGCTGTTCCGGCTGAAACGTGGTTTAATTTTTATAAAGACATACAGGAATATAACTTAAAGACTTCTCGCCTTAAAATTCCAATCATTTATGGCGTGGATCACATGCATGGTTCTAATTATCTGGAAGGTGGAACCATTTTTCCACAAGCCATCAATACAGCTGCCACCTACAACAATCAATTTCCTGCCGATATGGCGCATGTAACCGCTATTGAAACAGCTGACATCGGACATCAGTGGCTTTTTGCACCCGTGCTTGATATCGCACGCACTCCACTTTGGGGTCGCTATTATGAAACATTGGGAGAATCGCCATATGTGTCAAGTACTATGGGAAGCATTTTTGTAAAGACTGTCCAGAGTGATGCTGAAATTGCTCCGTATAAAATTGCAGCAACGGCTAAGCACTTTCTTGCCTATTCAGAACCAAAATATGGCTGGGATCGCGGGCCAGCGGATATCTCGGAGCAGGCGTTGTATGAATTTCATGTGCCTTCATTTCGGGCGGTCATTGATGCAGGCATAAAATCTGTGATGCTAAACAGTGGCGAATTAAATGGTGAACCGGTACATGGTTCATCCAGAATTATTACCAAACTTCTTCGCGATGAGCTAAAATTCAAAGGAGTTGTGGTGACCGATTGGGAAGACATTATCCGGTTGTACCGCAATCATAAAGTAGCAATAGACGAAAAGGATGCCACCTATCAGGCAATCACAGCAGGCATTGATGTGGCAATGACTCCGTACACGACTGATTTTTGTGAGCATTTAAAGGCGCTGGTAACCGAAGGGAAAATCAGTCAGGAGCGAATCGATTTGTCGGTGTCGCGAATACTGCGTATGAAATTTGAGTTGGGATTGTTTGAAAATCCTTATCCACGTAACGACCGGTTCAACCGAATAGGCTCACCAGAAAACCGGGTCAAGGCACTTGAGGCGGCTCGTGAGTCTATTGTGCTAATGAAGAATGAAGGAGCCCTTCCTCTTGGTACAGGAAAAAATATACTCGTGGCAGGGCCAGTGGCTAATTCAAAAAATGCGTTAGCTGGTGGATGGACACTTCGTTGGCAAACAAATGATGATAGTATTTTTCCAAAAGACATGCTCACGTTGTTTACCGGCTTGCAAAAAGAATTTTCAGCCGGCAATGTTTCACTTGCAACGAACTCAGCAGAGATAAAAGCGAAGGCCGCTAAGTCAAGCGCCATTGTGGTGGCCGTAGGTGAGATGGCTTATGCTGAAGGTTTTGGAAGTATTCAGGACATTAGTTTGCCCGACGATCAGATTGAGTTAGTAAAGGCTGCGCAAGCAACTGGAAAGCCGGTGATTTTAGTTATGATTGGCGGCAGACCAAGAGTAATCACCAAGATATACAAAGAGTGCAAAGCTGTATTGTTTGCAGGTCTCCCCGGATTTGAAGGAGGTCAAGCCATTGCAGAAATTATAAGTGGCAAAGTAAATCCAAGCGCTAAGATGAGTTTCAATTTTCCATATTCTGTAAATCGACTCATTCCACACAATCATAAAACGAGTGAAGTCACGCTGGCTCACGAAATTGATAATCCGATTTCGCTTGTTCCGTTCGGCAGCGGCCTTAGCTACACCACGTTTGAATATAGCAACCTCAAACTCAGCGATACGATTCTTATTTCAAATCAATCTGAAATAAAAGCAAGTGTTACTGTGAAGAACACAGGCTTGCGAGATGGTAAAGAAGCCGTGCTCTGGTTTTTGTTTGACGAAATAGCTAGTCTCTCTCGTCCGGTGCGAGACCTAAAATATTATGAGAAGGAATTGATTAAGCCGGGAGAATCAAAAGAATTTACTTTCACCATCAAGCCCAATGAGCACCTTTGGTTCCCTAATAATAAAGGTGAAAAAATTCTTGAAGATGGATACTTTACTCTGATGGTAGGAAACTTAAAGACACGGTTTAAGCTGGAAAGAAAATAAGGTAAACGTATATCGAGTTTATTGCGAATGTGTCCTGCACCCTGAAGGCGTGGGACACATTTATTAAAGCCTCTTTCCGGTTTTAACAATACCTCAATAATTCTAAAAAATTTCCGGGCCATATCCAATCATCAAAGACATTTATCGCGTCCATGGGGCGCAACCTCAAAATGCACTTACAGTCCATCTAGGATAGATAATGTTGAAAATATTCACTTCGGTTTTAAATCCCTATAACTGATTAATTGTATTCCTTTCTTTTGGATTGCCTCCTTAACTTTTGGACTCGTCCAGGCATCCGTTACACCTTGCCTGTCCAGGGCTACGTTTTCATAGCCAATGTGATGTATGGCTTGAAGTTCGGCATTGTTCAAACCTGGATGATCAACAAATAAATAGGTTTGGCCCGGTTCAAGTTTATCCAGCATCCTGATAAAGCTTTCAATTTTTTCTTCGCTGGTTCCTTTTGGCCCGTCATAACTGATAGACTTTACCCCTAGATCCATTAGATCAATATCGATTTTATATTCCTTCGCCAATTTTTTAACCAATGCCTTGGTAGCGTCATCCAGATTTGAGCAACCCATGTGTGCCGATAGATGACTAATGCGAGGAATCTTTTTTAAGCCAAGTTCAATCTGTGCCCTCCATTCTTTTTCCACATCCATGAGCGTCCACTTATTTTCTTTGATTGATCGGCCAGGGTAATTCTTGTTTGGGGATACCATTGGATAAAAATATCCATCCGGGTCTTTCAAACTAGGGCAATCTGAAATTGGCCTCCATTTTTCATTGTCCCATTCGCTGGTTATGGCAAGGTGTATGCCCACGTCCACGGTAGGATTTTCTGCCAGCATTTTAACAGCTTCCGGAAACCACGGTGAGGGAACAATTACTTCAATGGACTGTTCGATTCCTTCTGTATAACATTTGATGAGGGCTTCATTGCCGCTATGAGCATAGCCCATGTCGTCACCTCTTATGATTAACCTGATGGATTTGGCTTGAGCGTGGGCACAGCACCATGAAACTGTAACAAGGAAATAACAAAGAATTATTGTTCTCATTTTTTTTATGTGAAGATTTTGTCAAAATATCACGCGCTAAAATCAGCAACCCCCTCATCAAAACCAAATTATTAGCGTTATGAAAAAGTGGTATATTGCTGATCTTTTCATAAAAAAGTACTAAAAAGGTAAGATTAACAGGCCGCTTTATTTACAATTTTTAAACAATATAGACGATTATGTATTCCGAACTCAGCCATTATGCTTCTTTGTGGAGTAAGTACCGACCTGTAATT
>JAYVBN010000187.1:0-2372 GCA_043750455.1 Bacteroidia bacterium
TTCTTCGGATTTTTTGATTCACCTGGTCTTCATCCAAAACCAATGTCTTATCAAGTGTCATTTCGCTCATGGAATTGGTACTACTTTACTGTCTTTAAAAGTAGAGAGAATCACCATCGACTGCAATGTGTCTACTACTTCAATATTAGAAACTTTTTCCAGCATCAGATTTTGATAGGCTGGTATATCAGTGCAAATGATCTTCAGGATAAAATCCGCCTGACCTAAAACGTGATGGCATTCAATAACCTCCTCAATTTTACCAATGGCCCTCATAAATTTATCTATGTTGTCCTTGTTGTGACCCTTCAATGAAACCATTACAAACGTGCTTACTCCTAATCCTACCTGGGCTGTATCAACCACTGCATGATAGCTGCGAATCACATTTTGGTTCTCCAATTTTTTCACTCGCTCCAATGTTGGGGCTGGAGAAAGGCCAATTTCGAGTGCTAGTTGGGCATTTGTAATATTCGAGTTAGACTGAAGGATTCCCAAAATCTTCCGGTCAATAGCATCTAATTTCACTTTCATGAATGAATCAATTTGGGTAAAGAGACGAAAATTAACAGAATAAAATTTGGTTTGAAACTAGAGTGGAAAATAAAATTCCATTGAAATTGCCGGGTTGCTAAATTCAATTCTGGATAACGAATGGAAAAGTCTTCCTTGTTCCTGCGCCTTCAAAAATCAACATATAGAAGCCTGAATTTAATTTGGTTAAATCCAGAACAATTTGATTTAAGCCAACCTCCACAACAGCCACATTCTTTTGATAAGCCAACTGACCCATTTGCGTAACAATGGATACATTTACAGAACCTGGTTCAACTGCAATCCAATCAAAATACAATTGACCCTGAGCTGGATTTGGATAAGGTGGCAAAAGAATTTCGTTTGATTCGAGGCTAACACACGCATTGTTATTGGTTAAATCTATTTCATCCGACAAGCGATTATCGGCTAATCGAAGCTCGGCACACAAATAATCAAGTTTAGAATTACCAGGTAGTAACTCGTAGTTCAAAATTTGAGAGGCAATTGCATTTGGTAAAATTGAGACACTGATTCTTTCTTTTACTAATGCATTGCCAGAAATATCAAGAACCACATCCATACTGGTAATCGTGTAGTTACTTCCGTTTTTAATTGAGAGGACTGGCCGTACAGAACCCGTTACCGGATCGTGAAGCCATGTGAATTGCTCTAATTCAATCTCCGTGTTCGGTATGATAACATGTATCGTTTTACTTGTTATATCAACACAGCCCTGAGGATTACTTGCTGTTAGATCAACGCTGAAATCTCCAAGCGTTGTATAGGTGAATGAAGGTGACGCCAGAACACTGGTCGAGTTATTTGGATCATTGAATCGCCATTGGTAAGATGTTGCATGTTGTGATGAATTTGTAAACTGAACAGCAAGTGGTGGCGGGCCGCTTTCAATGGAAGATGAAAAATTTGCAACTGGCGCTGCCACGATAGCTGTATTTTTGGTCAACGAATAGCTACAGCCCGATTGGCTTGTTGTCGTAAGCTTAACATTATACGTTCCTGTTGAAGGAAAAGAAAATTGCGTTGACGCCCCCGTTCCGCTACCCTTACCAGCAAAATCCCAGACGTGCGAAATGACTGTGTCATTAGTTGGAGTGGTCACATCTTTAAATAAAGTGACTTGATTTGCACAATTATTCTGAATCGAAAAGTCTAACGATGGAGTAACAGGAACAACAATCGGTTTCGATATTTTTGAAATACATCCATTGTTTCCGGTAACCATCAATTCACTAATGAAATTGCCAGGTACGGAAAACACATGCGTTGGATTTTGAATGGCATAGGAAGTGCTACCAATTTTCCAAACCCAGGATTTATTGTTTGCACCTGAAGCGTCTGCAAATAAAGTGGGTTTGCTTAAACACGAGGCGCTTCGTGTGAAGTCAGCTTTAGGTGACTCTGCGATCTGAATTGTTTTAAGTTTTGTTGCTAAGCATCCAAAGTTTGTTGTGGTTGTAAGTGAAACGTTATAGGGCCCGCCCAATGGATATGTATATGTTGGGTTCTTAGTTGCTGCCGTTCCATTTGCAGTATCTCCAAAACTCCATCTCCACAAAGACAGGTTACTGTCCGTTGGGCTTGGTGTAAGGTCATTAAACTGCGAAGGTGTACCTGAACAAGAGAATGGCGGAAGATCGAGGGAGAAATTGGGTTGGGGTTTGGAGTAGATGGTAATAGGTTTGCTGGTAAAGCTTATGCATCCATTATTTCCTGTGGTCTGTAAAGACACTGTGTAATTTCCAAAGGAGGTGTATGGTTCATTGACATTTGTTGTAGTCCTTGTTTGGCCATTTCCTAAATTCCACAAGTAACTT
>JAYVBN010000188.1:0-2583 GCA_043750455.1 Bacteroidia bacterium
ATTGATTACCATCCAAGAGTGAAAACCCGTCATTTGATCCTTTTGGCCTTCCTTTTAACATGCTTAGAGGCGGATATTTTTGCTCAAAAGGAAAAAAAATTAAAAAAGGGCGGCATTATTCAACTTAATGACTCGCTGACTTCATACAGCCAGTCTGACATATTCACCTTTCCCAATATTAACAGAGGTGTCTTCTACTCTAATCCCAACAAACTAAAAAAAATTGAATCACTGGATAACTCTGGACAGGATGAAGCGATGTATCCGGAATTAAAAGCATATGTTTCAAATTTTGCGATTGAAAATTTTAGTAAGAACGCTCCTATGATTTGGAAGCTGGCCAAGCTATCCGAAAAATATGGTCAGCCCGGAGAAGCCATACTATTGTATAAACTCGTTTTAAAACATCATCAACAAGGAATAAATATTGAAGAATTGTTTAAAGTGTATGACTCAATTGAAACAGATAAGAAGCAATACTATGTTCCGCTTGATTTTTATTATAAGCTGGTAGAGTATCGGAAAGAAATAGATACGCTGCGTGCACCACGTGCCATACTTGTCAATATGGGGCTTGGAATCAATTCGCTCAAAGAAGACTATGGCCCTACAATTGGCAACGTGGATAATGTATTACTCTTCACCTCTAAGCGCAATAAAAATAAGGACAGCTACGAGCCTGCTTATGATGAAGATATTTTTTATAGCCTTCGTGTAGATAGCCTATGGCAATATGCGGAAGAGTTCAAAAAAATTAATACCAGCTACAACGAAGGCTCTGCTTGTTTAAGCTTGGATGGCAAACATCTTTTTTTCTCTCGTTGCAATGCTCCAGGCACACTTGGCAATTGCGATATCTATTCTGCTGCTTTACAATCAGACAGCACGTGGGGTGACCTGAAGAATCTGGGGGCAAACATAAATAGTTCTGGTTGGGACTCACATCCCTCGCTGACACATAAAGGCGACACTCTTTTCTTTGCTTCTAACCGAGTAGGTGGATTTGGTTTGTCTGATATTTATTTTTCATTGAAAGACGCTGAAGGTAATTGGCAGAAAGCTTTGAATGCAGGGCCTATCATCAATACACGCAATAGCGAAGTGAGTCCGTTTTTGCATCACAAATTCAATGTTCTGTATTTCAGCTCAAATGGTCATCCATTAAACTTTGGTGAATTTGATATTTACAAATCCTCTCGTTTGGAAAGAAGTTGGTCTGAACCAAAAAATATTGGCCCACTCGTTAATGGTGCCGGAAGCGAATATTATTTTACCATCGATTCAAGATCAAGTGAATTGTATTATGCCAGGTCAAATGAGAATGACCTGAAAAATCTCGATCTCTATTCTTTTCCCGTGCCAATGGAAGCACAGCCAGAGGCTATCGTTAAACTGAAAGGATCGCTACAAGATCAAGTTGGGAAGCCGATGAAGGGGATTGTCTCCATTATCGATTTAGATGAAGGCGTTGAAGTTGCTCCAAAGTTTATTCGTGAGGATGGAAAATTTGATTTTAGTTTAATCAACAAGCGAAACTACTTGCTTATCATTCAGGGTGACGAGTTCTTTCGTATTGAAGAAATTTTCTTCATGGATGGCGATACTGAAATCAATAAAATTGCGGAGCCCATCGAAAGTAAAATCGCCTTTGAGTCATTGGAGTTTGAAAATGGCAAAGCAGATATTCTCCTGGCCATGCACAAAGACCTGGACAAACTTGCCAACTTCCTGATTGATCACCCCGAACTGAAATTAAGGATATCGGGGCACACGGATTCCGCTGGAAAAGAAGAAGCCAATCTAAAACTTTCGCAAGCCCGCGCTGATGCGATCAAACGTTATCTGGCTTTTGAATTCAAGATTGACACCTCACGCATTGAAGCGATCGGTTATGGTAGTTCAAAACCCATTGTGCAAGAACAGACTGATGAGCATAAGCAATTTAATAGAAGGGTTGAGTTTGAAATTTATAAACAATAAACTTGAAAGTCGATCGATTGCAGATCGATGATATCTCATTATCTTTGTTTAACAACTGAACTACCAATGGGAGTATCTGTTATAAAAAAAGTAAAGGGCGCCTTAAAGAGGGAATCTAAAAATAAGGCCAATACCAAACAGGTATACAGAGAAATCATAACTCCTTCTCAAAAAAAAGTATCCATTACCTTACCTGAAACAGTGGTGGGTAAAATGATTGAAGTTTTCGCTTTTGAAGTGATTCCATCAGAGAAGCACGAAATCCATCTAAACAAACAATTCTCAACAAAGGATTTTTGGGAGACTTTCGGCTCAGGGAAAACAAGTACCATTTCAGCTAGTAGCGTTAGGGAAAATGCCTGGCGCAAATACAAATGGTAATTCTGGATACCAATATTATAATCGAACTTTATAAAGGCAATAATCAAGTACGAACCATTTGTGAGGAGCTTGGTGAAGTAAATCTTTCAATCAGTAGTGTTGTGGCATCAGAATTTTATAGTGGTGTTCGCGATAAAAAAGAACTACAATTAATCCAGAAACATATTCGCAAGTTCCCAATAGTTCATATCAATGAGGTAATTTCTGAAATTGCCGTGAGCC
>JAYVBN010000189.1:0-3855 GCA_043750455.1 Bacteroidia bacterium
AAGGAGCTGATAAATAATTTACTCATAGCCACCATGATAAAGAAGAAGATCACATTGCCGTCAGCCCCGGCATCAAATCCGAATGCAATACCGAGAGCAAAAGCTCCGGATGTAAATATGATAAGCAACAGGGGGGTGATCAAGAGCGAAATCCGCAGGCCGTAATCCTGAAGTATCCTGTCTGTACCGAATGTTGTAAAAAGGAAGCTAAAAATTACAATTGTTGCTTCAAATAGGGATAAGAAGTAAGGAAGGCGCTCGGAATCGAATCGCGCGCCAGAAACGTTAAAAAAGGAATAGTCAATAAATCGAGTCGCGACCAGCGAGATAATAATAAACAAAGACATCCAGACGAGATACTTATTCTTGAAAAACTGTACGGCACTAATCTTTTGATGCTCAGCTTCTGATGTAACCGACATTCCTGTTCGCAGGTATCGGTTTGATAGTACAATGAATAAGAGAAGGTAACCTGTAATACTAAATAGGCTGATTGTAAAAAGCGTAGCAATTGGCACACCTAATTGTAAGAGGACGGGAATAGTAAAAAAAGCAAGAATTTGGGCCGCCATCGTTCCAAGGTCAACACTTCCTATTATTCGTTTAGACTGCCGCAGGTTAAACATCCTTTCAAAAGCACCCCAGAATACTAGCATGCTTATGAAAGTAAATGGAAGAATCAGGGTAAAACCATAATAATAAAGGAGGTTGTTATCGGCAACAAGACCCTCACCAAATTCGATAAAGGCCGTAAGAATCAAGAGTACCGTGAGGCTTCCAATGGCCAAGTAGGTAAAGGGTATCCGGCCTTGCAAGAAATTGTAAATAGCTGTTGCCGTTAAACCAAGCAATCCGGAAATAACCAAAGCCTTTGGAAGATCCGCAGTTTCGCTAAAGTGGGTTAGGAAAAGGGTTTGAGAGCCAACGGTTACGGTTGCTAAAAACAACCCCAACATGAAACTTATGGCCAGCAGTAGAAACACCGGACCAGATTCTTCGGGCTCAACGTCAAGGAATTTTAAAATTCTTTGCTTCATACTAGTGTGGACTTAGACTTTAAATTTGAAAAGTTTTGGTGAAAATTCCTATTGAAATCGATTTCCTTTATGTTAAAGAACCCAATTAATTGACCATCACAAGATAAACCTGATAAATCTAAAGCAAGATTTGCATCTAAATTCAAGTGAAACTTTGCATCCCTGAACTCAACAACTGTTAACCTGATAGCTCTTAACGTAACACTTTAACTGTCTTTGAAGGATAAAAAAATTGCGGGGGAAACTTTTAAGCGTCTCCTAATAATTCAAACTAATTTTCCGGGGACTAGTAATGAACTATCACCATAACTTAAGAATCGGTAATCAGTATCAATCGCCTGCTTGTAAAGCCTTCTCCAATCATTACCAATAAAAGCAGCTACTAATAGCATAAGTGTAGAACCAGGCTGATGAAAATTAGTAATCAGTGCCTCGCACACTTTGAAGGAATACCCAGGCAAAATAAAAATCGAAGTCGTGCCTGTAATTGTTTCAAGATTTTCTGCTTTCATTTTTGCGGCAACGGCCTCAAAGGCTTCTTTTTTGGAATAGTGAAAAGGCAATTTATAGGGATCGAACTGGTTGATTATAAAATCAGCTTTTGAATCCTGGATCAGTTTCACACCATACCAATACAAACTTTCAAGTGTACGCATGGAGGTCGTGCCAACTGAGATTATCATTTTATCCGAAAGCAGGTTTTCAATATTTCTTGAGTTGACCACTATTTGTTCCGAATGCATTTGGTGATCAATGGCATTAGCCGCTTTAATTGGTTGAAAAGTTCCTGCGCTTACATGCAGTGTAAGAAAGTCCATCCCAAATTCTTTTTGCCTCAGATCATCAAGTACCTTTTTGGTAAAGTGAAGCCCAGCGGTTGGTGCTGCTACTGCTCCATCGTAATGTGAGTACACTGTTTGGTAGCTGTCACGATCAGATTGATTCGCTTCGCGCTTGATATAAGGTGGCAGTGGAGTAACTCCGAAAGTATTAATCACTTGAGCAAATGAAACGGATGAAGGAGACCAAGCGAAATTAACAATCCCTTTTTCACGATTTTCAAGTCGCGCCTGTAATTCTATATTATCTAAACTCCTTGTAAGCACCATTCCATCCCGCCATCGTTTCAAGTTCCCGATCGTACACTTCCAGGAAGTACGTGCAGTTGCTTCCATAGCAAGTTGAAGTAGAGATGAAGGTTTAGTAGGATTCAGTAAAAATAATTCGATTCTGGATCCTGTTTCTTTTTGAAAGAACAGCCTTGCCGGGATTACTTTGGTATCGTTAAAAAAAAGGAGTGAGTTACCGGGCAGGTGATCAACTAATGTAGTGAATTGGGTATGTTGGATTTCACCAGCCTTGTATACCAATAATTTTGATTGGTCTCGGTTCTGAAGAGGATGGATAGCGATCTTGCGTTGAGGCAAATCGTAGGTATAGTCTCGGATATCAACAGATTTTATCATGAGCCGTAAATTTAATTGGCTTCTTTGTAATTCCGCGGAAAGCCAGCCATATTAGCAGAATGTCACTTAGGGCAAGTTATTTTAAAAAGACATTCCACTTTCGCTTTGATGCACGCACATCCCGTGGTACCATTAAAGAAAGACATTCCTGGTTTATCAAAATATGGGATGAGGGTAACGTTGATTGTTTTGGCATAGGTGAGTGTGGTCCCTTGCCTGGCCTAAGCCTAGAGGCGGATACAGAGGTGATGGTTATTAAAGTAGTTGATCAGATAAATGAGAAACAAATTCAGATCCCGATTTCCAGTGACCTTAAATCGCTTTCTGCTTTCATCCTCCGAAACTTTGAATCTTTAGAAAACCATCCAGCCATCTTTTTTTCATTAGAGACCGCTCTGTTGGATTTACTAAATGGTGGCGTTCGCACGGTTTTCAATAATGAGTTTATCAAAGGTCAAGCCATTCCTATTAATGGACTTATCTGGATGGGAGGCATGGATTTTATGCTGCAGCAGGTAGAGATTAAAATTCAGGATGGCTTTCGTTGTATAAAACTTAAGGTGGGTGGCCTGGATTTTGAAAAGGAGTGCGATATTCTACAATACATTCGCAGAAAATATTTCCGTCTGGATATAACAATCAGACTTGACGCCAATGGAGCTTTCAAGCAAGACGATGTGCTCTATAAACTTAAAGAGCTTTCAAAGTTCACTATTCATTCAATTGAGCAGCCCATCAAAACAAAATCAGAATACCTGCCTGAACTATGTAGAATATCGCCAATACCGGTGGCACTTGATGAAGAGCTCATTGGAGTTTGTGGCCGGGGATTAAAAGAGCAACTACTGGATCGCTGCAAGCCTCCTTATATTATTCTTAAGCCAACCTTGCATGGAGGCCTCAATTCTTGCGCTGAATGGATTGAAATAGCCGAGGCTAGAAACATTGGCTGGTGGCTTACTTCAGCTTTGGAGTCCAATGTAGGGCTAAATGCAATTGCACAATTTGCTTCCAACTACTCAATCACAACCCCCCAAGGGCTGGGCACAGGGACGATTTATGATGATAATTTTGAGGCTCCACTTAAAGTGGATAAGGGCCTACTTATCCATTACCCCCGCCAGGAGTGGCAAATAATGGAATAACTGACCTTACTCAAAATAGGGAACGTCTTTGCGAGCACCTGCGGGGATTTGTGTGGTAGGGCGAAGCAATCTCTGAATTTAAGGATTGCTTCGTCCTACCCCACTGCCAGCACTGGCACTCGCGATGACATCAAATTGTTGGTTCTGCGTAACATCAGTGAATAAGCTAAATTATTTAGCTAATTATTTGGATTTACAGGATTAAGC
>JAYVBN010000190.1:0-4523 GCA_043750455.1 Bacteroidia bacterium
TTAGCACATATCGCTATGCGCAAAAAGGAAATTCCGCATGAGTTTAGGATTTACGATGGCGGTCACTCGTGGCCATATTGGCGCAGGGCATTACCCACAGTTTTGAGTTTTGTTTCAGATGCATTTCATCAGTTCTAAAAAAATGGTAATCAGTAATAGGTGATCGGTAACCAGTCCGATTACTGATAACAGATTACCTTAACATATTTATACATATGAAAAAATCACTTTTTATCATCTTCCTCTTTTGTTTTCAAATAGGCAAGGCGCAAGATCGCGTTGGTGTTTTTGAGAATCATGCCGATATAGGTAATCCAAAGTTGCCCGGCTCAGCGGTATTTAACGAGTCAGATCAAAGTTATTCACTAAAAGGTTCTGGGTATAACATCTGGTTTGAACGAGACGAGTTTCATTACGCTTATAATAAAATCAAAGGAGACTTCATACTGACTGCAAACTTTGAGTTTACAGGAGTTGGAAAAGATCCGCACCGAAAAATAGGATGGATGGTGCGCGAATCGACCGACAAAGCGGCCGCTCATGTTAGTGCGGTTGCACACGGTGATGGACTTACCGTGATGCAATGGCGTGTTTTGAGAGGCGCTTTTATGCGCGACCCCGAGGATGAAATTTTCTCAACTATAAAAAATGTTCAGGTCATCCAACTGGAGCGATCCGGAAAGAAGTTTACAATGCGTGTTGCACCTCCCGGAGAACCTCTTCAAACGGTTGGCACTCATGAAATGGAATGGCTGAAAGATGAAGTGCTGGCAGGATTGTTTATTTGTTCGCACAAGGAAGATGTTGTGGAGCAGGCCAGAGTATGGAATGTAAAAATTGAAAAACCTTGAAGTAATAAGTAGTCTGCATGAAAAAACTAATCATTCTTTGGTTGCTGTCTTCTCCTTTGATGGCTCAGAAATTTACCAATGAAGAAATTGCCCGGTGGCAAAAACAAGCCAAAGAAATTACCATCATTCGCGATACGTGGGGCATTCCGCATGTATATGGCAAGACGGATGCTGATGCTGTGTTTGGCTTGCTATACGCTCAATGTGAAGATGACTTCGAACGAGTAGAGATGAATTACATCAATGCCGAAGGAAGATTAGCTGAAGTGGAAGGTGAATCGAAAATTTATAACGATTTACGTACACGACTTTTTCAGGATACGCTAATGGCTATTGCTGTTTATAAGAATAGTCCCGAGGATATGAAAAAGTTGATGATCGCTTTCGCGGACGGTGTGAATTATTTTATTCATACCCATCCCGAAAGTAAGCCCAAGCTTCTTCAACGGTTTCAGCCGTGGATGCCACTTTTGTTTAGTGAAGGTAGCATAGGCGGAGATATCGAATCTGTTTCGTTAACTAAACTAAAAGACTTTTATGGTGATGGTCGTGATGCCACCAATCTGGATGACATGCAAATGGATGGTGGTGAAGGCATTGAAAGAGAGCCGCGCGGTTCGAATGGATTTGCGATTGCACCAACCAAGAGTGCAAGTGGAAATGCTTTATTTCTAATTAATCCACATACATCCTTTTATTTCCGTCTGGAAGTACATGCAGTAAGTGAAGAAGGTTTGAATGCGTACGGTGCTGTCACTTGGGGACAATTCTTCATTTACCAGGGATTCAATTCGCATTGTGGCTGGATGCATACTTCTGGCCAGGCCGATGCGATTGACATGTATAAAGAGACTATCGTAAAACGAAATGATTCTTTGTTTTACAAGTATGGAAATACTTTAAAATCATTGCCTCCTGAAAAAATTACGCTTGCCTATAAGAATGGAGATAAGAAGGCTTACAAGAAATTCACTGCCTATCACACACTTCACGGACCAGTAATTGCAAAGCAAGGTGATCAATGGATCAGTATCAAATTAATGCAAGAGCCTCTTCGGGCACTTACTCAATCGTACAAGCGAACCAAGTCTAATGGCTTCGATGATTTTAAGAAGGTGATGGAGTTGCGTACCAACACATCTAATAATACTGTCTATGCCGATGACAATGGAAACATCGCATATTGGCACGGTAATTTTATTCCAAAGCGAAATCCATCTTTTAATTGGAATGCTGTACTTGATGGAAGTAATCCTGAAACAGAATGGAAAGGCCTTCATCCAGTAGATGAAACGATCCATGTTTATAATCCGGCCAACGGATGGATACAAAATTGTAACTCAACACCTTTTACGGCAGCAGGCAGCAGTAGTCCAGATAAAACCAATTATCCTTCCTACATGGCGCCTGATCAACAAAACCCTCGCGGAATAAACGCAGAGCGTGTGTTAATGAGAGAATCATCTTTCACACTTGACAAATTAATTGCAGCCGCATACGATCCTTACTTGGTGGCATTTGAAAATCTGGTTCCTTCATTGGTTGATGCATATGAGTCTGTTGGAAAAACAGACCCTGTGTTGCAATTGAAATTAAAGGAACCTATTGATCAGCTTCGTCTATGGGATAAAAAATATTCAGAAACATCGGTGCCTACCACCCTTGCAATAGTCTGGGGTATGGAATTGCGTCAGCAGATTGCTAACCAAATTCAAGATGGAATTGGGCAATTGGATATTATTGATCTGATGTTGAAAAGTTCTGCATCAGACAAAATGAAATCATTTACTTCGGTTGTTGATCAATTACAGTCTGATTTTGGAACATGGAAAATAGGTTGGGGAGAAATCAATCGCTTTCAACGCCTTACTGGAAAAATCAATGAAACCTATGATGACAACAAGCCAAGCACACCTGTTGCTTCTGCTTCTGCCTTTTGGGGATCATTGGCGTCTTACGGTGCCCGCAAATATCCAGGCACAAAGAAGATGTATGGAAATGTAGGCAACAGTTTTGTAGCTGTGGTTGAATTTGGAAAGAAAGTAAAAGCCAAATCACTTTTAGCTGGTGGCGAAAATGCTAATCCGTTGTCACCGCATTTTAACGATCAGGCATTGATCTACAGCAAAGGACAATTTAAAGATGTGTGGTATTATAAAGATGATATTACCAAACATGCTGAAAGGACTTATCATCCGGGAGAAGTCAAATGAGCAATTGCCAGTTTAAAAATATTCTAAATTCTAAATTCAATATTCCATTGTTGAAATAGAATTTAAAGTAAGATCATACTAGATTTCCTCTCAAATGATATGCTTTGGGATGCGTAAATGCACGTATGCCAGCATGAGATAAAGTTGCGCCAATACCGGAATCTTTTCGGCCACTCCAGGGTAAGGGGGCACTTACTCTGTCGCAACAATTCCAATAGGCTGTTCCTGTATTTAGTTGAGAAAGTATTTTTTGTGCGCGTTCCTGACTTTTGGTATAAACTGAAGCAGTGAGACCATAATCTGTATCGGCCATTAGTTCAAGAGCTTCCTGATCATTTTTCACTTTCATTATTCCAATGATTGGACCAAAAGACTCATCACGCATGACTTTCATTTTGTTGGTGACGTCAACCAGCACGGTGGGTTCAAAGAAATATCCTTTGCGATTTATTCGCTTGCCTCCTGCAACAATCTTTGCTCCTTTTGCTTTTGCATCTCCAATCTGATCTTCCAATACCCTTAGCTGATCCATGCGTGTCAGAGGTCCAATATAGACTCCAGCCTCTGTTGGTAAACCAATTTTATAATTCGATACCTCTTTTATAAAAGTATCTACGTATTGATCATAAATCTTTTCGTGAACGTAGATGCGCTCTACTGAGCAACAGCTTTGGCCATTATTATAGAATGCACCATCAGCAGTTCCGGCCACGACAGATTTTAAATCTTCAATATCATCTGCTACGTATAGCGGGTCTTTGCCGCCTAACTCCAATTGACACGGAACCATTTTAGGCGCAACTCTTGAGTAAATGTGTTTACCTGTTCTGTTGGAACCGGTAAAGAAGAAACCATTGAATGGGAGATCTAATAGTTTTTCGCCAACATCTCCAGTTCCGATTGCTGTTTGAAAAACATTTTCGGATACGCCAGCTTTCTTAAGAAGCTTAGCAATTTCTAATCCTGTAAGAGTTGCATATTCAGAAGGTTTATACATCACAGCATTTCCTGCCATAAGTGCAGGAACAAACGCGTTGACTCCAACCAGATACGGGTAATTCCACGCAGAGATGTTACATACAACACCAAGTGGTTCGTAAGAAATTTTTTCGCCTAATCCATCTTCCCGAGTCATCCATTCATCGGAAAGATATCTTTCTCCATTTTTTGTAAGCCAATCTACACGAGCTATCGCCCCATTTACTTCATTTCGCGATTGCTGTAAGGGCTTGCCAACCTCCGAAGTAAGGCTTGCCGCAAGTGATTCAATGTTTTCTGCAAGCAAGTCTTTAAATATCCGAAGCATATAAATTCGGTCAGTCAAGGGTTTTTTATACCAGGAGGATTGCCCTTCTTTTAACAGCTCAAATTTTTTCTGAAGTGTAGACAACGTGTCTTCGTGAACACTGGTAATGACTTCTTCTGTTGCTGGGTTGATAATGTTCATACTATTTTTAGC
>JAYVBN010000191.1:0-4688 GCA_043750455.1 Bacteroidia bacterium
TCTTCTCTTCCTGACTTGACCATGCTTTGTAGTTTCCATAATCATGATTTCCGGTAACGGAAAAAACACCTAGTGGAGCTTTGAGCTTATTGAAAATCTCAGTATAATCTCTTACCTCACTGGACTCGTTATTGACGAGATCCCCTGTAAAGAAAAGAACATCTGGTTTTTCATTCATCATCATCTCCACGCCACCCTTCACGGCTGTCTTGTTGAAGAAACTCCCCGCATGAATGTCTGACACCTGCCCTATTTTTATTCCATCAAATGACTTTGGAAGATTAGGGAGTTTAACGGTAATCCTTTTCACACTATAATCGTGGGCTCCTGAAATTACACCATAGGCCATTGCGCCAAGAGGAATTGTGGCTGCAACCATGGCCGCTTGCGCTAAAAACTCTGAACGCGTAATAACTTCCCCTACCGATTTACCATCAGGGCTTTTTTGAAAGAGTCGCACTACCCAACGCACTCCGCGCTGAAGATCATCCACAAAAAGAAAAAGTATTCCGAAGAGTTTTGAAAAATAAATGGCCGTTAAGCTAGTGAGTACAATAGTTCGAAAGTTAGCACTGTACTTATAAGGGTCATCAAACGCCCACCAGAAAAGTGCAACAAAGCTAAAAGCTGTCGGCACCCAGAATCCGTAACGAGTAATATTCTTCCACAGGGGTGACCAGTTTTTACTTGCCGCCAATATGCCTTGGAAGAAATAATAATCCAATAGCAAGAAAAATATTCCGAAGAAGAGTAATGTCATAATTCTGGCACGCATAAAAAAAGGTCGTCTAACTTATTCAGATAGACGACCTCGATCAATTTTTAGTTTAGAACAACTGAACCTTCTGTGGATGCTTCAGAGGCTACAGATGGCTTGAAAATACGTTCCTTAAGTCTTGTCCTAACTAAATACAAGACCGGCACAAGAAAGAGCGTTAAGAAAGTTCCGAAAATCAATCCGAAAATCATTGTCCATGACAGCGGGCCCCAGAAGGCAACGTTGTCGCCACCAAAGAAAATATGCGGATTACCCTCAGTAAATAATGTGACAAAGTCAACATTAAAACCAACTGCCAACGGAATCAATCCCAAAGTTGCGGCCATAGCTGTCAACAACACAGGTGTCATTCTGGTTTTTGAAGCTTCTATAATAGCTGCTTTCAACTCCATGCCTTGAGAGATCAACAGATCAGTAAACTCAACTAACAAAATTCCATTGCGAACCACGATACCAGCCAGTGCCATGATACCGACACCTGACATGACGATTGATATCTCCATTCTGAATAATGAAAAACCTATCAGTACACCAATCACACTGAAAATAATTTCAGACAAAATGATCAGTGGTTTGCTGGTAGAGTTGAATTGAATTACCAATATCATAAAGATTAGACCCAGTGCAATCAAACCAGCCGCACCAAGAAATGCCATTGTCTCCTCCTGTTGTTCTTGCTCACCAGTCATGTCTATTACCACACCCTCTGGAACTGAGAATGAACTTAATCGATCTTGAATATCAGCTACTACCTCATTAGGGTTAAAATCTCCCAATACGTTAGAAGATAAAGTAATCACGCGCTTTTGATCAATCCTGCGAATACCTGCATAGCTATTTGAATATTCAATTTTTGCTACAGAAGAAAGAGGTACCTGACGTACTGCACCACCCATGCTCATATCGCGATAAACAATAGGAAGGCTCATCAGTGTATTGATGTCGTTGCGTTGCGACTCTTTAACCCGAAGCTGGATAGGATAGTCATCATTCTCATCGCGGAACTTTGAAATCTCAGATCCATAAATAGCCCCGCGTAAAATTCCACCAATTTGCGCAGTTGAAATACCTTCACGATTTGCTTTCTCACGATCGATATTGATTACGATCTCAGGCTTGCTACTTTCAAAGTCTGATTTCAATTCTTCAACTCCCGGAACCTGAAGTGAATCCAGATAGCGTTTTGCACTATTCGCAGTGGCCACCAACACTTCAAAATCATCGGCTGAAATCTCTATGCTAATTGGTTTACCTGTAGGTGGGCCACCCTGTTCCTGGTTAACAGAAACCTCTGCGCCCTTTACACCCTTCACTGCATCTCTGATTTTATTCAAATACACTTTCGTGGATAGTCCATTGCGCTCCGCAAAATTTACAAACGCTACTGAAACTTTTCCCAAATGCGGCTGTGCATTGGTTCCACCAAACGGATCTTCAGAGGCACCAACCGCCACGTTTGATATAATAGATTCCACAATAGGATTATTCTTGCCTACCACCGCCATTACTTGCTTTTCCACAATCTGCGTAACAGAATCGGTTATGCGTTGATCTGTACCAATCGGCAAGCGAATGAATGTGAATACAAAGTTTGGATCGCCTTGCGGAAAGAACACAACCGGTGGTTTACGAATTCCTGTAAAGACAATTGAGAAGACAAACAATACAATTACCCCAACAATTACTCCAGCAGGTCTCCAGCCTTCCATACACCATGCAATCATCTTCTTATAACCTTGCTGCACACGTGGCCAGCCACTGGTTTGGAAATTGGAGATCACTTCTTCCAACACAAAACGATGTAAAGAATAAATGCCCAATAAAAATAGCGTGAAGTTGCCTAATCCAAATGAACCAGAAACATACCACACTAAAGAAATTCCTATGAAGATAACGGCCGTGATCTTATAACCCTTTGTAAACTTAACTCTCTTATGATCGTGGTCGTGCACCTGCATAAAGTCGGCTGCAAAAACAGGGTTCATAATGTAGGCTACTACTAAGGAAGCTAGCAAAGCAATGATTAATGTTACAGGAAGGAAAAACATAAACTCGCCAATGGTACCAGGCCAGAAGGCCAAAGGAACAAATGGTGCAAGCACTACTAATGTTCCTGACAACACCGGCATAAACACTTCACCTGCCGCAATCTTTGCTGCTTTACGAATAGGTACTTTACCATTATCAAATACCCGGTGCGTGTTTTCAATTACCACAATGGCATCGTCCACCACAATACCCAGTGCAAGTAAGAAGGAGAACAAAGTCATCAGGTTTAGTGAAAACCCAATGGATGGGAATATCAAGAATGCAATGAAGCTTGAGATCGGAACGGACAAGCCAACGAATATAGCGTTTGTAGCTCCCATGAAAAACATTAGGATGATCGTTACCAATACAAAGCCGATGATGATGGTATTAATCAGGTCATGCAATGTTGTACGTGTGTTATCAGATTGATCCGCAGTAATCGTAACTTTTACTCCGGGAGGAAGAATATTCTTCTCGAAGTCAGCTACTATCTCGTTGATTTGATCGGAGGCGTTTATAAGATTTTCACCTCCGCGTTTAACAACGTTTAACGTGATTACATTTTTCTCATCTAAGCGAGCATAACTCTCCTGCTCTTTGTGAGAGTCCACTACTTCAGCAATATCTTTTAAATAGATTTTTCCTCCTTTGATGGAACCAATCACCGTGTTTCCTATTTGTTCGGCTGAAATATATTCTCCATTCACACTTAGCGAACGTTTCATACCATCTACTGAAATTTGGCCACCAGAAACAATCCTGTTTTCAAAACCAATCGCACCTGCTATATCATCCATGCTTACGCCTGCCAATGAAGCTTTGAACATATCCATATTGATCTGTATCTCACGATCAAGTGCGCCTACAATGTCCACTCTGCGTATTTCAGTCAAGGACTCAATTTTATCCTGCATCTGCTCAGCATACTTCTTAAGCGTTTGCAGATCGTAATCACCAGATAGGTTTACGTTCATGATTGGTACTGCAGAAATATCGATTTCAATTACTTGCGGGTCATCCAGCAAATTGGTAGGTAATTCATTCTTAGCGCGATCTACTGCTTCCTGAACCTCACGCTTGGCCTCCTTCACCTCAACATCCGTTTCGAATTCAACAATGACATTCGAAAAATCCTGAACTGAATTACTTGTGACTTTTTTAACCCCAGCTATTGACTTCACTTGCTTCTCAATTGGTTTTGAAACCAAATTCTCAACGTCAGTAGGAGAAGCTCCAGGATAAATTGTAGATACAAAAATCTGCGGGAATACTACTTCAGGAAAATTTTCCTTTGGTAATTTATTGTAGGTCCACATACCAGCAATACAAATAATAGCTGTTGCAACATAAATTGCTACTTTGTTATCAATCGACCAACTGGTGGGTTTAAATTCTTTTTCTAAGTCTTTCATTTTTCTAATTTAAGATTTAAAGATGCGAGCCTTAAGCTGTGAGAAATTGAAAATCTCACAACTCAAGACTAACTACTCAATACTCTTTACATTTTAACAAACTCACCATCGTTCAATCCCTGATAACCCACTGTGATAACCTTATCACCGCTGGAAATACCCGACTTGATTTCGGCAAGGTTACTGTAAACACCACCCACTTCAACAACTTTTCTGCGGGCAACAGTTTTGTTTCCCTTCGTTTCCACTATGTACAATACTTTCTCTCCGTTTATGTCTTGAACAACATTAACGGGAACGCACAGTGCTGCGGGCACCGAATGAAAAATAACACGAATAACCGCGGTCATATTAGGTCGCAAATCTGCAGAAGTTGGAAGCGCTACTTCCACAGGAAATGTGCGCGACAATTGATCAATATTTCTACCTACAAATGAAACTGTAGCGTTAATTTTTTTGTCAGAGTC